>DATLGG010000218.1:0-7152 GCA_035540615.1 Actinomycetota bacterium
CGAGGTCTCGGTGCTGGCCGTCGAGCCCCCGCCGGAGGTCGACCCGCGCGCGGTTTCCTTCGTCGAGGAGGTCTCGCGGGTGAAGCCGGCGCTGGCACCCCGCCGGGAGCCGACCTGCTCGCTTCCCCCTGCGACGGCAGCGGTGTAGCCCTCGCTCGGTCGGATCGGCTCGCGCTCCTCGCCGCGGCCGCTGCCGCCCCCGCCCGCGACGCCCGCCACGATGACGGCGGCCGCCGTCGCGAAGTGGGCGACGGCGGTGGACACCGCTCCGACGGCCACCGGGTTGACGGCGGCGCCGGCACCGGCCTCGGGCAGACCCCGGAGCTTCCGCCACGCGCCGCTGGCGGGCCAGAGCACGACCCCCATGACCTTCTCGAGCGCTCCGCGGAGGCGTCGGCGCCCCCGCACGAGCAGGGACTCGACCGACGGGATCGTCGTGCCGAGGGAATCCGCGATCTCCTGGTGCGACTTGCCGTCCCACTCCCGGAGGTGGAGGACCGTCCGCTGGCTCTCGGTCAGGTCGAGCATCGCCTGGCGGACCGCGCGCCGTTCCTCGAGGGCGACGACCTTGTCGTCCGGCCCCTCGTCCGTCGGCGAGTCGAGCTTCTCGATGTCGCCGACCGGCTCGGCCGTGCGACGGCGAGCGCGGTCGATCGCGAGGTTGCGCAGGACCGTGACGAGCCAGCCCATGCCGGGATCGCGGCCGCCGTGGTGCGCCCACGCGCGGAGGAACGTCTCCTGGACGGCGTCGTCCACCTCGTCGGCGGGGAGCCAGCGGCGGGAGCGGCGGCGCAGCGCCGGGTAGTGCGCCCGGTAGGCCTCTTCGAAGCCCCGGTCGAAGTCTTCGGGGACCGCTACCATCTCAACCCCCCGCACACCGGCGGTGTCCTCCTGGGAGGACCTTGTCCTCTCATATTCGCCGGAGGAAGGGCGATTCCTGCCGAGCCGGGAGAAATCGGACGGATTTTTTTCGCTTGCTCCGCTGTCACACTGGCGGGGCTGATATTGCTACCATCCGCGGCGTTGGAGGACAACGGAGCGTCCACGAAGATCCTCGTCGCCGACGACGACCCGGTGATCCTTCGGCTGCTCCAGGTGAACTTCGGTCTCGAGGGGTTCGAGGTCCACACCGCCAGCCGCGGCGAGGAGGCGCTGGAGCGGGCCCGCGAGATGCACCCGGATATCATCCTCCTCGACGTGATGATGCCCGGCCTCGACGGCTGGGCGGTCTGCCAGCGGCTGAAGGAGGACGAGCGGTTCACCGACACCCCCATCGTCTTCCTCTCGGCACGTGCCCAGGACGAGGATCGCAAGCGGGGATACGGCCTGGGCGTCGCCGCGTACGTCACGAAGCCGTTCGACCCCGGACGGCTCGTCGAGCTCGTCCGGCGTCTGATCTCCGCCGACTAGGCCCCGGACCGCGCGCATGATCGAGGCCGAGCTCGTCCGGCTGATCCGGACCGCCGTCGAGGCAACCGCCGCGGAGCTGGCCCTCGACGGGCCCGCGCCGGAGATCGAGATCCTGCGTCCGCGTCAGAAGGAGCACGGGGACTACGCCACGGGGGTGGCGCTCGCCCTGGCCGCAGGTGCCGGCGGACGGAACCCGCGCGCGATCGCCGAGGCCCTCCTGCGACACCTCCCGCCCGCCGACTTCGTGGACCGCGCCGAGGTCGCGGGCCCGGGGTTCATCAACTTCTTCGTCACCCATGGGTGGCTGCACGGCGTCGTCGAGCAGGTGCGCCGGCTGGGCGGGGACTACGGCCGGGTCGATGTCGGCGCCGGCGAGCGGGTGCTCGTCGAGTTCGTCTCGGCCAACCCGACGGGACCGCTTCACGTGGGGACCGGGCGCAACGCCGCCGTCGGGGATGCCCTCGCCCGCGTCCTCGCCTTCGCGGGGTACGAGGTGAGCCGGGAGTACTACGTGAACGACGCCGGGAGCCAGATGGAGCTCTTCGGGGCGTCCGTCGAAGCCCGCTACCTCGAGCACTTCGGCCGTCCCGCCGAGGTCCCCGAGCGCGGCTACCACGGCGCCTACGTCCGCGAGCTGGCCGCGGCGATCGCGCAGGATCTCGGCGATGAGCCCCTCGACATGCCCGCGCCGGAGCGGCGACGGAAGCTCGCGGAGGAAGGCATGGCCCGCGCGCTCGAGGGGATCCGGGGGACGCTCGAGCGGTTCGGGGTGCGCTTCGACACCTGGTTCCGCGAGTCCACCCTCCACGAGACGGGAAGGGTCCAGCAGGCGCTCGAGCTCCTGCGGGAGCGGGACCTCGCCTACGAGGCCGAGGGGGCGCTGTGGTTCCGAGCGGAGCGGTTCGGAGACGACAAGGACCGCGTCCTGGTCCGCGCCTCCGGCGACCCGACCTACTTCGCCGCCGACACCGCTTACCTGCGCGACAAGTTCGCGCGCGGGTTCGACCACCTGATCTACGTCTGGGGGGCCGATCATCACGGGACGGTGAAGCGGCTCGAGGGCGCCGCGACGGCCTTCGGCTACGAGGTGGACCGGGTCGAGTTCATCCTCACCCAGCTCGTCTCGCTGTACCGGGACGCCGAGCCGGTTCGGATGAGCAAGCGGACCGGTGACATCGTCACCCTCGACGAGCTCGTCGAGGAAGTCGGGCCGGACGCCGCGCGATACACGCTCCTGACGCGATCGGTGGACTCCGCCCTCGACTTCGACATCGAGCACGTGAAGCGCCGCAGCCTCGACAATCCCGTCTACTACGTCCAGTACGCGCACGCGCGCATCGCGAGCGTGATCCGCTTCGCGCGCGAGCAGGGCGTGGAGCTCGGCGAGGAGGAGGCGCCGGCCGACCTGCTGACGCACGAGACGGAGCTCGACCTGATGCGGAAGATCGCGGAGCTTCCGTCGCTGATCCGGCTCGTCGCGGACGGACGCGCGCCGCACCGGCTGACGCGGTACGCCGAGGAGGTCGCCGCCGGGTTCCACCGCTTCTACACCGCGTGCCGCGTGGTGACGGAGGATGCCGACCTCACGCGGGCGCGCCTGCACCTCGCCGCGGCGACCCGGCAGGTGATCGCGAACGTGCTCGGCCTGCTCGGCGTCTCGGCGCCGGAGAGCATGGAGCGCCTCGGCGAGGAGGACGAGGCGTGAGCCATCCGTGGCCCGAGGGGGTCCGCTTCGGTGATGAGGGGCTGACGTTCCGCGGGCGGACCGCTCGCGACCTCGTCGCCCGGTACGGGACGCCGCTCGTGCTGGTCGACGAGACGGTCGTCCGCGAGCGCTGCCGCTCGATCGCCGAGGCCTTCGGGCGGGCGCTGTGGGCGGTGAAGGCGTTCCCCGCCGGGGCGCTGATCCGCATCGCGCACGAGGAGGGACTCGGTCTCCTGGCGGCGACCGGGGGGGAGGTCGATGCCTGTCTCCGGGCCGGGGTTCCGGCCTCACGCGTCGTGCTGCACGGCAACAACAAGACCGACGCCGAGCTCCGGCTGGCGGTCGGGGCGGGGGTCGGGCTCCTGATCCTCGACAACGAGGAGGAGGTGGGACGGGTCGCCGACGTGGGCCGCGCCCACGGGGTGCGCCAGCCCGTCCTGGTGCGGGTCGTCCCCGGGCTCGAGGTCGATACCCACGAGGCGGTCGCGACCGGCGTCGTGGACACGAAGTTCGGGGTCCCGATGCCGCTCGCGCTCCGCGTCCTCCGTCTGGCGCTCGAGGCGCCGGAGCTGGACCTGCGCGGGATCCACCTGCACCTCGGGTCGCAGCTCCTCGACGCATCCCCGCACGAAGCCGCGATCGACGTCGCGCTCGACCTGCTCGTCGAAGCGAGGCGCGAGCTCGGATGGACCGCCGAGACGCTCGACCTCGGCGGGGGGATGGGGGTCGCCTACACCGACGAGCGGGCCCTCGACCTGCGAGGGCTGGCGGCGACCGTTCGGTCGCGGGTCGTCGACGGCGCGGCGGCGCGAGGGCTGGAGCCGCCGGAGGTCGTCGTGGAGCCGGGGCGCGCGGTGACGGCACCGGCGGCGCTGACCCTCTACACCGTCGGCGCGATCAAGGAGGTCCCCGGCGTGCGGACCTACGTCGCGGTGGACGGCGGGATGTCCGACAACCTAAGGCCCGCGCTCTACGGGTCGCGCTACACGATGGCGCTCGCATCGCGTCGGTCGGATGCGGAGGCTCGGCCGGCGACCGTCGTCGGGCGCCACTGCGAGTCCGGCGACATCCTCGCCCGCGACGTGCCGCTCCCGTCGGACCTGCGCCGGGACGACCTCCTCGCCGTCGCCGGGACGGGCGCGTACGAGTACGCGATGAGCAGCAACTACAACAAGGTTGGGCGCCCCGCGGTCGTGCTCGCGACGGAGACGACGGACCGCGCGATCCTTCGCCGAGAGGACGCGGGCGATCTCGCGCGGCTCGAGCTGCCGACGGCACCGCGGCCGGCCGCGCCGCGCCCGGCGGGCGTGGAGGTCCGTCCCGCGCGTGTGCGCGACGCGCGCAGCCTCGCGCGGATGGTGGAGTCGGTCGCTGCGGAGGGTCGCTTCATCCGCACCGAAGGGCCGATCACGGTCCGGGAGACGCGGCGGCGCCTGCGTGTCGGCTGGAGCCCCGATCATGCCGAGCTCGTCGCCGTGGCCGACGGTGCGGTGGTGGGACACCTCGGGATCGGGCGGACCCCGCATGCCGGCACGAGACACGTCGCGTCGCTGGGCATGGCCGTCGCGGCCCCGTGGCGCGGGCGCGGCGTCGGCTCGGCGCTCCTCGGCGCGGCGTTCGACTGGGCACGATGGGCCGGGGTCGAGAAGCTCTCGCTCGAGGTCTACCCGCACAACACCGTCGCGATGGCGCTCTACCGGAAGTTCGGTTTCGTCGAGGAGGGGCGGTTGCGCGCGCATTCGAAGAAGCGCGGCACGTACGAAGACGAGATCGTGATGGGCGCATGGGTGTGACCCGAACGCTGGGGGTCGGCATGCTCGGCTGCGGCACGGTCGGTGCATCGGTCGCGCGTCTCCTGCACGACGGCGCGCCCTCGATCGCGCGGCGCACCGGGGCGACGCTCGAGGTCCGACGCGTCGGCGTCCGCGACCCTGGACGGGACCGATCGGTCCCGCTTCCACCCGACGCGTTCACCGCCGACCTCCGCTCCGTCGTCGCCGACCCGAGCGTGGATGTCGTCCTCGAGCTCCTCGGCGGGATCGAGCCGGCGCGCGCCCTGATCCGCGCGGCGTTCGACGCCGGGAAGCACGTCGTGACGGCGAACAAGGAGCTCGTGGCGACGCACGGCCGGGAGCTCCTGGAGGCCGCGGCCGCCGCGGGGGTCGCGCTCCGCTTCGAGGCCGCGGTCGGCGGCGGGATCCCGCTCGTGCATCCGCTCCGTGAGTCGCTCGCGGGTGACCGGATCACCCGCGTCATCGGCATCGTGAACGGGACGACGAACTACGTGCTCACGCGGATGACCGAGGAGGGGCTCTCCTTCGACGATGCCCTCACGGAGGCGCAGGCGCTCGGGTTCGCCGAACGCGACCCGACGGACGACGTCGAGGGACACGATGCCGCCGCGAAGTGCGCGATCCTCGCCGCACTCGCCTTCGACGTCGCGATCGCGGCCCCCGACGTCTACCGCGAGGGGATCACGGGCGTCCGACCGGAGGACATCGAGTTCGCGGCGCGGCTCGACCACGTGGTCAAGCTGCTCGCGGTGGCCGAGCTGGCGGACGGGGAGGTCGCCGCACGCGTCCACCCGGCGATGCTCCCGCGCGAGCACCCCCTGGCCTCGGTGCGCGACAGCTTCAACGCGGTGTTCGTCGAGGGGGAGCACGCGGGCCAGCTCATGTTCTTCGGACGTGGCGCCGGCGGAGCACCGACGGCGACGGCGGTCGTGGGGGACCTGATCGACGTCGCGCGGGACATCGCCCGGGGCGCGCGCGGGCCCGCCGTCGTCCCCGTGGCGGACCGTCCGATCCGACCGATCGAGGCGATGCAGGGGCAGTACTACGTCTGCCTACACGTCGCCGACCGGCCGGGAGTCCTCGCGCAGGTGGCCGGCGCGTTCGGCTCGAACGACGTGTCGATCAAGAGCGTCTGGCAGGAGGGCACGGGGGAGGAGGCCCTGCTCGTGCTCATCACGCACCGCGCGAACGAGGGTGACCTCCGCCGCACGATGGACGACCTGCGCGGCCTCGACGCCGTGACCGAGGTTCGGAGCGTCATGCGCGTGGAAGGAGGGGAGTAGTGGCGCGGCCGTGGCGCGGGGTGATCGAGGAGTATCGGGATCGGCTGCCCGTGAGCGAGCGGACCCCGATCGTGAGCCTCCAGGAGGGCGGCACGCCCCTCGTGCGCTCCACGCGCCTGTCCGAGGAGACCGGCTGCCACGTCTTCCTCAAGTACGAGGGGACGAACCCGACCGGCTCGTTCAAGGATCGGGGGATGACCCTCGCCGTGTCGAAGGCGCTCGAGGAGGGGGCGACCGCCGTCGTCTGCGCATCGACCGGCAACACGAGCGCGTCCGCGGCGGCGTACGCGGCGCGCGCCGGGATCCCCTGCGCGGTGCTCGTCCCCCGCGGCGGCGTCGCGATGGGGAAGGTCGCCCAGACGCTCGCCGCCGGCGCCCGTGTGCTCCAGGTGGCCGAGGGGGGGTTCGACGCGGCGCTGCGGATCACGCGGTCGCTCGCCGAGCGGCACCCCATCGCCCTCGTCAATTCGGTGAACCCCTACCGGCTCGAGGGGCAGAAGACGCTCGCCTTCGAGGTCGCCGACGCCCTGGCACGCGCGCCCGACCTCCACCTCGTGCCGGTGGGGAACGCCGGCAACATCACGAGCCACTGGATGGGCTACCGCCAGCTCCGCGAGGCAGCCGAGGTCGCGGCGCTCCCGCGGATGCACGGGTTCCAGGCCGAGGGGGCGGCACCGATCGTGCTCGGGCATCCGGTCGAGGACCCGACGACCGTCGCGAGCGCGATCCGGATCGGTGACCCCGCCTCCTGGCGCGGCGCCGTCGAGGCGGCCGAGGCCTCCGGCGGATCGATCGACGCCGTCAGTGACGCGGAGATCCTCGCGGCGTACCGGGAGCTCGCCGCGGAGGGCGTCTTCTGCGAGCCGGCATCGGCGGCGTCGGTCGCCGGGCTCAGGCTCCTGCACCGGCGCGGCGGCCTGGAGCGCGGCCTCGTCGTCGTCTGCGTCCTCACGGGGCACGG
>DATLGG010000219.1:0-2555 GCA_035540615.1 Actinomycetota bacterium
GCTCTTCGACGGGTTCCAGCGACTGGGCCTGGCCGAGTACCGGCTCGACCTCGGCTCGGTCGCCGGCGATCTCGCGACCGACCGCGAGCGTCGCCGCTACGGGGGCGAGGTTCGGATCCTGCACGTCGAGGAGCGCTCCCGGCTCCGCGGCCTCGACCCGCAGCCGGCCGTCGAGGACCTGTACCTGACGTTCGTGCGGAGAGGCGGCCGATGGCTGGTGGCGTCGGACCGGGACC
Source organism: Actinomycetota bacterium (assembly GCA_035540615.1). Lineage (GTDB taxonomy): Bacteria > Actinomycetota > UBA4738 > UBA4738 > CALAEC01 > DATLGG01. The sequence goes on from DATLGG010000219.1 coordinate 237, forward strand.
TCGAGGACGTCGGGCTCCTCTCCGCGCGGCGCCTCTGGGAGATCGGGCCGGTCGAGGCCCGGCGGGAGGGACGGTTCGTGTACGTCGCGCACCCGGAGGTGGCTGAGGCGGCCGCGGCCGTGATCGGATCCGCCGAGCCGGCGATGCAGCGGGTCGTCGAGCGGTGGCCGAGGCCGTGGCACCGACGGGTGGCGATCATCGCCCCGCGCGACACCGACCAGCTGGGCCGGCTGATCCAGGCGACGTTCGACCTCGACGCGTTCGTGGCGTTCGCCGCGTCAGGCGTGGAACGCGGGGCGGACTGGGACCTGGTCGGGCACCGCATCCTGCTCAACTGGCCGAGCTTCTCGAGCCACGCCGAGGGCTCCCGCGAGCGGATCCTGACGCACGAGCTCCTGCACGTCGCCACCCGTGAGGACGCCGGGCCGATGATCCCGATCTTCGTCGAGGAAGGCCTGGCCGAGTGGGTCACGGACGAGCGCAGCGGCGACGTCTTGGGAGCGGTCCCGGCGCGGTTCGACGGCCGGTTGCCGCTCGACCACGAGTTCACGACCGGGACGCCGGGGGAGATCCGGGGGGCGTACCTCGCCTCCGCCTCCGCCATCGGATACGCGGTCGAGCGGTTCGGGATCGAGCGGACGGTGGAGCTGTACCGACGGCTCGGCGCGGTCCGGCGCGAGCCGGGCACGTGGCGCTACCACACCGACCGTGCCATGCGCGAAGCGTGGGGCGTTGGCTACCGGCGGTTCGAGCGCGACTGGGTGCGGTGGGTCAACGGCGCGCGCGCGGACCGAGCCGCCTGAGCGGCGGGTAGACTTGGCGACCATGCAGGACGACCTCCACGTGCTCCGCCACTCGACGGCGCACGTCATGGCGCAGGCGGTCTGCGCGCTCTGGCCGGAGGCGAAGTACGCGATCGGCCCGCCGATCCAGGACGGCTTCTACTACGACTTCGAGCTGCCGGTGCAGCTCACGCCCGACCACCTCCCGCGGATCGAGAAGAAGATGCGCGAGATCGTGAAGCGGGACCAGCCGTTCGTCCGCGAGGAGGTCCCGCGGGACGAGGCGCTCGAGCGCTTCGCCGACCAGCCGTTCAAGACCGAGATCATCGAGGCGGTGGGCGAGGACGAGGAGGCCCGCGCCGAGGCGGGCGCGGGAGACAGCGTCACGGTCTACCGCAACGACGGCTGGCAGGACCTCTGCCTCGGGCCGCACGTCGACTCTACGGGGAAGCTCGGCGCGTTCAAGCTGCTCTCGGTCGCCGGCGCGTACTGGCGCGGGGACGAGAACCGCCCCCAGCTCCAGCGGATCTACGGGACCGCCTGGCACACGCAGGAGGAGCTCGACGAGTACCTGCACCGGCTGAAGGAGGCCGAGAAGCGCGACCATCGGAAGCTCGGGCGCGACCTCGACCTGTTCTCGTTCCCGGACGAGCTCGGTGGAGGGCTCTCGGTCTGGCATCCGAAGGGCGGCGTGATCCGCAAGCTCCTGGAGGACTACGTGCGGGACCTGCACCTCGAGCGCGGCTACGACCTGGTCGCGACGCCGCACGTCGCGCGCGGCGGGCTGTGGGAGACGAGCGGTCACCTCGAGAAGTACCGCGACAACATGTACCCGGCGATGCCGGCGGCCGACGGCAGCGAGTACTTCGTCAAGCCGATGAACTGCCCGTTCCACGTCCTGATCTACCGCTCGAAGACGCGCTCGTACCGCGACCTGCCGATGCGGCTATCCGAGCTCGGCACCGTGTACCGATACGAGAAGCCCGGGGTGCTGCACGGGCTCCTGCGCGTGCGCGGCCTGACGCAGGACGACTCGCACATCTTCTGCACGCCCGACCAGCTCGTGGACGAGATCGTCAAGGTGTTCGACCTGACGCTGGAGATCCATCGCACGTTCGGGTTCGAGCGGCCGAAGGTGGAGCTCTCGACGAAGCCGGGCCTCGCGATCGGCGACGAGTCGATGTGGGAGCGCGCGACCGAGACCCTGCGCGACGCGCTCGAGCGCAGCGGCCTCGAGTTCGGGATCGCCGAGGGCGAGGGGGCCTTCTACGGGCCGAAGGTCGACTTCCACTTCCACGACGCGATCGGGCGCCTCTGGCAGCTCACGACCGTGCAGGTGGACTTCGCGCTGCCGGAGCGCTTCGGTCTCGAGTACGCGGGCGAGGACAACGAGCGTCACCGTCCCGTGATGGTCCACCGGGCGATCCTCGGTTCGGTCGAGCGGTTCACCGGCGTGCTGACCGAGCACTACGCCGGGGCATTCCCGCTCTGGCTGGCGCCGGAGCAGGTGCGCGTCATCCCGATCGCCGACCGTCAC
>DATLGG010000220.1:0-4107 GCA_035540615.1 Actinomycetota bacterium
GACACGAGCGATGACTGGATCGTCTCGCGCACCGGGATCCGAGCGCGCCACTTCGTCGGGGAGGGAGAGACGGCCTCGTCCCTCGCGGCCCAGGCGGCGCGGAACGCGTTGGACGCCGCCGGGATCGACCCCTCGGCGATCGACCTGACGATCGTCGCGACCGTCAGCGGGGATCAGCCCCTGCCGTCGACCGCCTCCTTCGTCCAGGACCACCTCGGGCTCTCGGGAGGCGCGTTCGACCTCGCTGCCGCGTGCGCAGGCTTCATCTACGGGACCGAGCTGGCCGCCGCGCAGATCGAAGCGGGCCGCGCCGAGACGGTCCTCGTCTGCGGCACCGAGGTGCTCTCGCGGTTCGTGAACTTCCGCGACCGGACCACCTGCGTGCTCTTCGGCGACGGGGCCGGCGCCGCCGTCCTGACACCCGGTGACGAGCCGGGCCTGATCGGATCGATCCTGCAGAACGACGGCTCCCACGCGCGGATCCTCGAGGTGCCGGCGGGTGGTTCGGCCGAGCCGGTGACCGAGGAGACGATCCGCGAGGCCCGCGACAAGATCCGGATGCCGGACGGGCGCGAGGTCTTCAAGCGCGCCGTCGTCGGGATGTCCGATGCGGCCGCTGCGCTCCTCGACAAGAAGGGGTTCTCCGCGGATGACGTGGACCTGCTCGTTCCCCATCAGGCGAACGTGCGGATCATCAAGTCGGTGGCTCAGCGGCTCCAGTTCCCGATGGAGAAGGTGTTCGTGGACCTCGAGGAGGTCGGCAACACCTCGGCGGCGAGCGTCCCGATCGCGCTCGATCACGCGTGGCGCAGCGGGCGTCTCCAGCCGGGGAACCTCGTGCTCACCGCCGCGTTCGGAGCCGGCCTCGCCTGGGGCGCGAACCTGCTGCGGTGGACGGCGGAGGCGCCGCGGTGACGGAGCGCGTCGCGCTCGTGACCGGCGCCTCGGGCGGCATCGGCCGCGCGACCGCGATGGCCCTCGCGCGCTCCGGGGCTGCGGTCGCGTGCGGGTACGCCACGAACGACGCCGGCGCGAAGGAAACGGTCGCGCTGATCGAGGAGGCTGGCGGCACGGCCGCGGCGTTCGGCGGCGACATCGCCGACCCCTCCGCCGTCGAAGACCTCTTCCGGCAGGTCGCCGAGTGGCGCGGCGCTCCGCTCATCGTGGTCAACAACGCGGGCACCAACCGCGACGGGCTCGCGGTCAAGTTCCCCCCGCAGGAGTTCGCCAGGATCCTCACGGTGAACCTGACCGGCGCGTTCCTGTGCATCCAGCAGAGCCTCCCGGCGATGCTGAAGGCGCGCTGGGGGCGGATCATCAACGTCTCCTCGGTCGTGGCGATCCGCGGCAACGCCGGCCAGCCGGCGTACTCAGCGGCGAAGAGCGGGCTCCTCGGGTTGACCCGCTCCCTCGCGAAGGAGTACGGGCGCCGCGGGATCACGGTGAACGCCGTGTGCCCGGGCTACGTGCAGACCGACATGACCTCCTCGCTCGACGAGCGGCAGCGGCAGGACCTTCGCGGGGTGATCCCCGCCGGCCGCGTCGGCGAGGCGGAGGAGATCGCGGCCGCGATCGCGTTCCTCGCGAGCGAAGAGGCCTCGTACGTGAACGGAGTGGTGCTCCCCGTGGACGGCGGGATGACCGCCTAGGCTGAGGAAGAGGAGGACGACATGGAGCGGCAGGAAGTCGAAGAGCGGGTGCGGAAGGTGCTGGCCGAGCAGCTCTCGGTCGACCTCGAGAAGGTGACGCCGGACGCGCGGTTCGAGGAGGACCTCGACGCGGACTCGCTCGACCTCGTCGAGGCCGTCCTCGGGCTCGAGGAAGAGCTCGGCGTGGACATCCCCGAGGAGGAGATGGAGGGGATCAAGACGGTCGGGCAGGCCATCGACCTCGCGATGGGGAAGCTGGAGGCGTCCGCGTGACGAGGAAGGTCGTCGTCACCGGGATCGGCCCCGTCTCCCCTGTCGGCGTCGGCCGCGAGGCGATGTGGTCCTCGATCCTCGCCGGACGGTCCGGGATCGGCCCGGTGACGTTGTTCGACGTCTCGGAGCATGCGGTCAAGATCGCGGGCGAGATCCGCGACTTCGACGCCGAGGCGTTCATGGACCGCAAGGCGGTTCGACGGACCGACCGCGCGGTGCAGTTCGCGGTCGGGGCGGCGAAGCTCGCATGGGAGGACGCGGGAAGCCCCCAGGCCGATCCCTCGCGCACCGCCGTCGTCGTGTCCACCGGCATCGGTGGTCTCACGACGCTCCTGGAGCAGACGCGGATCCTCTGGGAGAAGGGCCCCGGGCGGGTCTCTGCCTTCATGGTGCCCGGCATGATGCCGAACGCCGCGGCCGGACAGGTCGCGATGGAGTTCGGCTTCACGGGGCCGAACACCTGCATCACGACCGCATGCGCGGCCGGCGCCCACGGCGTCGGTGAGGCGTACCGCTACATCAAGCACGGCCTCGCCGATGTGGCGCTGGCCGGCGGGACCGAGGCGGTCATCACCGACCTCGCGATGGCCGGCTTCAGCCAGATGCAGGCGCTCTCGCGGAACCCGGACGCGACGAGAGCGTCCCGTCCGTTCGACGCCGACCGCGACGGGTTCGTCCTGTCGGAGGGGGCGTGCATCCTCGTCCTCGAGGAGGAGGAGCGTGCGCGGGCGCGCGGCGCGACGATCTACGCCGAGGTCGCCGGGTACGGCGCCTCCGCCGACGCCCACCACATCACGGCGCCGGAGCCGGAGGGAAGCGGCGCGGTCATGGCGATCCAGGCCGCGCTCGCGGACGCCGGCGAGCCGGCTGAGGCCGTCGACTACGTGAACGCGCACGGGACGTCGACGCCGCTCAACGATGCGGCCGAGACGAAGGCGATCAAGAAGGCGCTCGGCGACCACGCGCACCGGATCGCGATGTCGTCGACGAAGTCGATGACCGGCCACCTGCTCGGCGCAGCCGGGGCGCTGGAGTCTGCGATCTCCGCGCTCGCGATCCACGAGCGGATGCTGCCGCCGACGATCAACCTCCAGACCCCCGATCCGGAGTGCGACCTCGACTACGTGCCGAACGAGGCCCGTCCCGCCGAGGTGCGTCTCGCGCTCAATGAGGCCTTCGGCTTCGGCGGCCACAATGCCGTCGTCGCCTTCCGGAAGGCCTGAGCGGCCCAGCGCACAGGCCGGGACCCGGCGGACGCCGCCACTCCTGGCCTGGGCCGTCCGCGGGACCGAGCTGCAACCGGCTAGATCCGGAACGCCTTCTTGGCCGGTGTCGTGTCCTTGTTCCCGACGGGATCCACGGCTCGAACACGGAACACGTGCGTCCCCTTCGACAGCTTGCCGTAGGCCCTCGGCGACGTACACGCCTTCCACTTCTGGTCGTCGAGCTTGCACTGGAAGATCATCCCGCTCGTCGGAGAGGTGAAGCTGAAGGTGGCCCGTCGCTTGGATCTCCTGATCTTCGACTCCGTGATGACGGTGTCGGGTGGCGCGTGGAACGACTTGTTCGGCCCGCACACCCTGGTGCCACCGGTGGGCTCGTAGCAGGCTCGCCAGTGGTAGATCTTTCCGGGCTGCATCCGCCAGATCTCCGACATCTGCCAGCTCCCTGATGGAACCGTGATCTCCGGGTTGCTCTTGGCGACGTACTCCCCCTTCTTGAAGCCCATCTGGAAGTACGCTTTGCCGCTCGTTCCCTCGGTGAAGAGGTTCGCCCAAAGCTTCACGTACGCCGCGTTATCGGAGGGGTTGTAGGTGACATCGGTGATCGCCGGCGCAGGGTAGGTCACGTACGGGCCGCTCGTGGTCGAGCTCCCGCCGACGTAGACAGGGATGCGCGGCCAGACCCAGGGGCTGTTGACACCGTCGATCATCCACACGCCCGCGTACAGGCAGGTGTCGCAAGGCCCGCTGGATGGGACGCTCCCGTTCAGCTGACGGCTCGACTTCACGGGGATCCAGATCTCGAACATGGCTCCGGTGGCCGTAGGCCAGGGTCCCTGGTTCCCCGGCGGATCGAACGCATGGCCTCCGTACATCCCCGTCTGCGGGCTCTGCGGGCAATCCCCCGTGAACTCTGAGAGGTTGCTCGCCGAGGGGCCCTTGTAGAAGCACCGGACCCGGTA
>DATLGG010000221.1:0-8843 GCA_035540615.1 Actinomycetota bacterium
CTACCACGCCTCGAAGGTCCACGACTCGACGAACATCCACCTCGCGTGCCGCATCTGGGGCCTGCGCGCCACGGACCTCAACCAGGGCGTCGTCTACGGGATCGAGACCGACGAGACGCGGATGGACGAGCGCTTCCACACGCGCTTCGACTACGACGAGGTGTGGGGCACCGCGCTGAACCGGTTCTGCCTCCAGGCCGTGATCGGCCATCCGCTCACGGTCTACGGCGCCGGCGGGCAGACCCGCGGCTTCCTGAACATCGTCGACACGCTCCAGTGCGTCGAGCTCGCGACGCTCAACCCGGCGGACGTGGGCGAGTACCGCGTGTTCAACCAGTTCACCGAGACCTTCTCGCTCCTCGAGCTGGCGCGGCTCGTGGAGCGCGCCGCCGGGGAGTACGGCCTGCGCGTGCGCGTCGACCACGTGCCGAACCCGCGGGTGGAAGCCGAACAGCACTACTTCAACCCGGTGCACACGAAGCTGCTCGACCTCGGCCTGAAGCCGCATCTGTTGTCGGAGACGTTGATCGGGTCGATGTTCGGGGCGATCGAGCGGTACCGCGAACGCGTGATCCCCGAGGCCATCATGCCGCGGACGCGCTGGGCTCCCGGGACGGGTGGGGACCGAGCTCGCCGCTAGGCTCGTCGCCCTCCGCCTGATCGGAGGGCTCTTCGCCGTCGCCCTCCTGATCTGGTCGACGGTCCGCTTCCGCAAGCGTCGCATCAGCCGGCTCAACCTGCTGATCTCCTGGGCGATCGGGCTGACGATCGCGCTCGTCGCGCTCTGGCCGGACCTGTTCAACCCGGTCTTCGGGCTCTTCAACTTCCGCCGCGGCGGCGGCCAGCGGATCGTCGGACTGCTCCTGCTCGGCAACCTCGTCCTGCTCGCGCTCGTGCTGCGCAACCTGACGCAGACCGACCTCGTCACGCGGGACCTGCGCCTGCTGATCGAGGTCCTCGGGACACGATCGTTCGACGAGACGAAGGTGGCGGACCTTCCCGCCGGCGAGCGGATCGTCGTCGTCATGCCCGCGTTCAACGAGGCCGAGAACGTGGGCGCGGTGATCCGCGCGATGCCGGCCGAGGTCGAGGGTCGGCCGGTCGTGGCGCTCGTCGTCGACGACGCCTCGACCGACGGCACCGACGCGGTCGCCGAGGAGGCCGGCGCGCTCGTGGCGCGCCTGCCCGTGCGCCGGGGCGGCGGGCTCGCCCTGCGCGTCGGCTACGAGATCGCGCTGAAGCTCGGCGCCGTCGTCGTCGCCTCGATGGACGCCGACGGCCAGCACCTGCCGAGCGAGCTGCCCCAGGTCGTGGGGCCCGTCCTCCGCGGCGAGGCCGACATGGTGCAGGGCTCGCGTGTGCTCGGCGCGTTCGAGCGCGAGAGCCGGATCCGCCACCTCGGCGTCGGCTTCTTCTCGGGGCTCGTCTCGCTCATGACGGGCGTGCGCGTCACCGACATCTCGAACGGCTACCGCGCGACGCGGACCGACACCCTGCGCAAGCTCGTCCTCGAGCAGGATCAGTTCTGGACCTCCGAGATCCTCCTCGAGGGGCTGCGCCAGCACGCGCGGATCGTGGAGGTCCCGGTGACGGTCCGCGCGCGGGCGGGGGGCGTGTCGAAGAAGCCGAAGAGCTTGCGCTACGGCTGGAACTTCACGAAGGCGATCTTCCAGACGTGGCTCCGCTAGGGGCGAGGGCGCGCGCCGGCGTCGGGCCCGCGCTCGTCGTGCTGGTCGGCTTCGGCGTGTTCCTCTCGATCTACGTCGTCCGGGGCATCGAGGGGGCGATCGGCTGGGACGCGACGCAGTACGCGTGGCGCGGCGAGCTCGCGGCAGCCGTCGGCCTCGATGCCCTCCCCGACCGGCTGCCGAGCGGCATCGAGGTCAAGGCGGGTCGGCCCGGGTTCCCGGCGGTCGCCGGCCCGGCCGGCGCCCTCCTCGGTGCCAGCATGCTCGACATGACGGCGATCCTCCCGGTCGCGCTCGCTCTCGCGGTCGGCCTCGCCGGGGCCGCGGTCGCCGTTCCGCTCGTCGGTGACGAGCGCTGGGGGTTCGCGGCGCTCGGCGTGGTCGCGGTGGTTTCGCCGAACGTCGTGCTGATGCTGCGGTACGCCTACCTCGACAACCTCCTCGTCACCGCGATCTTCCTCGCCGCCGCGGCGGTGGCGGTCCTCGCCGTCCGCGACCGGCGACGGCTCATCCCGGCGGTGGCGCTCCACGCGGCCGCGGGTCTGGCGCATCCGCCGTTCGTCTGGGTCACCTCGGCGATCCTCGTGGCAGCGGCCGCCGTGCTCCTGCGGCGCTCGGGGCGAGAGCGCGCGGAGGGCCGCGGGCGCCTCGATACCTCGGCGGCGCGTCTCCTCGTCGTCGGGGTCGGCGGCGCCGTCGCCAGCCTCGTCCTGCGCCTCGCGCTCGCGGTTGGGACCGCTTCGCCGGTGCTCGAGCGGTCCGGGTTCGTGGAACGACTCGGGAACGACCTCGGGGCGTACCTCCTGCCCGTGACGATCCCGCTCGCCGTCGCCGGCGCCGTCCTGGCGCTGCATCGGCTGCGCGGCCCGAGCCCTGCATCACCCCCGACGCTCGCGCTCCTGCTGGGGTGGAGCGGGATGACGATCGCGGCGGTCGGCGCGTTCGTGCTCCTGCCGCTCCCGATCCCGGCGAACCGCGTGCTGGTCTTCGCGCTCGCGATCCCCCTCCTCGCGGCGGTCGGCGTGATCCTGCTCGCCGGAGGCCTCCGCGGCTGGCTCCGGCCGGCGGCCGTCGTCATGGTCGTGTCCGCGCTCGCCCTCGTCGGGACGTGGCGGTGGATCAACACCGCGCCGCAGACCGACCCCGCGCGCCTCCGCGAGGCGGCGTGGCTCGCGGCGTACCTCGAGGCGGCCCGGATCCCGCCGGACCGCGAGGTCGTCGTGATCGTCGACGACCGGTCCGAGGATCCGGCGACGCGGACGATGCTCATGGTCGACCACCTCCTCGCCGCGCTGCCGCCGGGGCGCATGGGGCAGATCCATCCGTACCTCGGCTCGACCGCGAGCTTCCTCGCCGGTGAGCCATCCGAGGGTCCGGGCGCGTACCGCCGCGCTTCTCGTCGCTTCCTCGAGCGGATCGACCCGGCCTCGGCGGTGGCCGTCGTCCTGCCCTCGTACCGGCGGGAGCCGGGTCGAGGACCGGCGGATCCGCGGCCGGGCGAGGTCGTGCAGGGGCCGGCGCGGCCGCCCGGGCTCGACGTCGAGGACCCGGTGATCGGAACGCCGCGTCTGGCTGTGCTCGCGCTCGCGACCCTGCTGCTGCTCGGGCTCGCGGGCGGCGGATGGGCGCGGCGCCTCGTGGGCGGCGACGACGCCGTGCGCGCGGTGGCCCTCGCCCCCGCGATCGGGGCGGCCGGCATCCTCCTCGTCACCCTCGCGGCGGACCGGTTCGGCCTGGGGATCGCCTCGCCCGGAGCGGCGGCGATCCCGGTCCTCGTCGGGGCCGCCGGCTGGGTGGCCGCGGCGCGGAAGCGGAGGCCGGCGTGAGCGTCCTCGCGCTCTTCGTGCTCCTGCTGCTCGTCCTCGTGCCCGGGACCGGCGCCCTCCTCGCGTTCGATCCCACGGCCCGTCTCTCCTCGACGACGCGCCTCGCGCTCGCGTTCGCCCTCGGCTACGCGATCCCCGGCGCGATCGCCTTCCTCCTCGTCCTGCTCTCGATCTTCTCCGCACCGCTGTTCCTCGCCCTCCTCGGCGTCGCGACGCTCGCCTGCTGGACCGTCGCGGTCCGGCGCGGGGCGCCGCGGGCGCACCTGCAGGCGGTCCGCGAGGAGGTCCGCACGGAGCGGTGGCCGCTCGTGCTCGGGCTCGCCGCGCTCGCCGCCTTCGCGGTCGTCCGCAGCGGCTACCTCGGCGACTTCCCGGCCGGCACGCCCTACCGTTACTGGGTCGACGGGATGGAGGTCGCCGACGCGGGCGGGATCCCGCCGAGCACGCTGCACCACGGGGCGCTCTGGCCACCGGTGACGAGCAAGATGTTCCTCAACGCGTTCACCGCCGGGGCCCACGTCCTCACCGGGTGGAGCGTCCCCGCGGCGATCGTCGCGATGCTCTGGGTGACGGCGATCGGGTCGTTCGTCGGGCTCTGGGCGACCGCCCGTGAGCTCGGCCTTCGGTGGGTCGCGCCGCTCGTCCCGGTACTGCTGCTCGCGAACCGGGCGATCTTCGGCGACGAGATGACCCTCGACCTGCTCGAGTACCGGGCCGAGATCGTCGGGCGCCTCGTGGTCTTCTGCGCGCTGCCGCTGGGGATCGTCGCGCTGCGCGACCGCATCAGGCGCCGCGACGCGGTGGTCACGGGCCTCCTGCTGGCCGCCGCCGCCGGCACGCACCTCGTCGCCCTGACCGCGGGCGTCATCGTCCTGGCCTGCTACGGGCTCGCGCGACTCGTGCTCGACCGGGAGCGTCGGCCCGTCCTCCGCCAGGGCCTCCTGCTCGGCGGTATCACGATCGTCGTGGCCGCCGCCGTCCTCATCCTCCCGCGCGGCGAGATCGGGTTCGGGGGGGCCGCCGACCCGTCGCAGTACGCGGCGACGGACGTCACCTTCGACAAGTCCCGGTTCCTCTACTCCGGGAGCCTCGCGCCGGCCGATCACCCGCCGCGGGGACGCTTCTACGTCCCGCCGGGGGGCGTCCTCGCCGCCTTCGTCCAGGAGGGTCTGCGGCCGCCGCCGGGGTCGATCCTCACCGGCCCCGCGGGAACGATGGCGCTCGCGCTCGGCGGTCTCGCGCTCGCCCTGCTGGTGTTCCTCCGCTTCCCCCGGGAGCTCCGGCCGATCGGCCCGATCGCGGTCGGCCTCGGGGGGATCCTCGCCGGAGCGGCGCTCTTCTTCTCCTGGCGGTACGACGTCTTCATCCCGGCGACGTTCGGGATCCGCCGGCTGACGGACTACGCCGCCGTCCCGGTCGTGCTGCTCCTCTCCGGTGTGGCCGAGGTCGGGCTCCGGGCGATGCGGCGCGTCGGACCGCGCGGGCCGGTGGCCGGAGCGACGGTCCTCGTGGTGCTCGTGACGCTCCTCGTCCTTCCCAGCGGGCGCGTGACGGCCGAGCAGGTGCGGCGCAACCACCTCGCGCGGGAAGCCTTCGCCTGGATCCGGTCGGAGGTTCCCTGCGACGCGCGCATCCTGCTGAACCAGCGGACGGTCGGGGCGGTGCGCGCGCTCACCGGCCGCGTCGCGGTGCTCGAGGGGATGGGGCCGTTCCTCCGACCGCGGATGCTGGACCGCGTCGTCGAGACGCTGCTCGGCGCGCGCGCCTTCTTCGTCGAGCCGGCCGCCAACCGCGCGTTCCTCGAGGAGCACGGCATCACGCACGTGATCCTCGTGAAGCGGTTCCGGCTCGGATACTCACCCGAGGCGGGAGGGCGCCCGCGGCCGGGACGGCTCCGGGATGTCCCCTTCCTCGAGCCGATGCACCGCGGCTCTTCGTTCGACGCGTACCGCGTGGTCGGCGTGCAGGGCCGCGGCCGCTTCCCCGACCCATCCGCGCACCCGGCCTACGACTGCCGCCGGGATCCGCTCCGTTGATGCTGCCCGCGCCGTCGGGGCCGCTCGTCGCCGGCGTGACGGGCGCGGTCGTCGCGGCCGGGTTCCTCGGGCTCGGCTTCCTCGTGGTTCGCGCCCTCGCCGGCGCGAGACCCATCGAGCGCACGCTGGCGTGGAGCCTCTCGCTCCCCGGGGCGGTGGCCTTCACCCTCATCCTCACGCTCGTCCACATCGTCAGCGGCGGGCGCGTCTTCGCGTCGCCCTGGCTGGTCCGCGGGTTGACCGTCGCGGCGGCCCTCGGGCTCTGGCTCGCGGTACGGCGGCGACAGCCAGCCGAAGAGGATCGGTGGGACGTCCGCCTCGCGCTCCTGCTCGCAGGTGCCGGGCTCCTCGTCTGGGGGTTGCCGGTCGTCCGACTGCTCCCCCTCGACTTCTTCGGCGACACGCACTGGCACGCCGGCTGGGCGGCGCAGATGCTGAACGGCGAGCCCCTGCCCTCCGCCGCGATCACCGGCGAGATCCCGAACTACTACCCGTGGCTCTTCCACGCGGCCTGTGCTTTCCTCGCGACGTTCACCCCCGGCGGCACGACCCTGCACGCGCTGGCGCCGCTCCAGATGGCGCTCGTCGTGGGGACCGTCCTGATCCTGTTCCGGCTCGGCCGCTCGCTCACCGGGCTGCGGGCGACCGGCGGGTGGCTGGCGCTCTTCGCCGGCATGTCGGGAGGGCTGGGGTTCGTCCTCCTGCGCTACCGAGACGTCGTGATCTGGCCGCGGTTCGAGGAGGGTCCGACCGTCGCCGCGCTGCGCTACGGCGGAGACCTGCTCTACCGCCGCTCGTACCACGTCGCGTTCTCGAACCTCTCGCCGCCGCTCCCCCGCGACGTCGCGCTCGCGATGCTGCTCGGCTTCCTGCTGCTCGTCGCCGTCGGCCTCCGCCGTCGGAGCGTGGCCGCGCTCGTGGGCGCGGGTGCGTGCCTCGGTATGGCAGGCATCGCCGGGGCCGAGGCGTTCCTCGTCGGGTGCGCTGCGGCGGTGGGTCTCACGTTCGTGCCCGTGACGCTCCCGCGGCGGACCGTCGCGCTCGCCGTCCTCGGACCTGCGGCCGCCCTCGCGGCGATCTGGCTCGTGCCGCTCGCGATCGGGTACACGCGCCTCGGCGGGTTCGTGAACATCACGGGGGTCGAGGCGATCGACCTCCCGCCGTGGTCGATCCTCGTCGCCTGGGGGATCACGACGCCGCTCGCCGTGGTCGGGGTGCTGCGATGGCGGACGCTTCGAGGCCGCCCGGGTGGCCGGGTGGCGCTCGCGGTCGTCGCGGGAGCCCTGTTCCTCCTGTTCGCAGCGACCCTGATCCCCGGCGCCGTGGGGCGCGCGTTCCTCACGCTCGGCCGGCGACACCGGTACTGGCCGATGCTGCACCTCGGCGTCACGATGCTCGCGTCGGTGGGCGTCACGCACCTCCTCGGACGCATCGCGAGCAGACACCGGCGCCTCGTCGCCTCGGCGATCGTCGTCGCGCTCGCGATCCCCTCGGCGTTCGTGGCGTCGATCTCGGCACCGCTCGCGGTCCCGCAGCCTCCCGCGGTCGCCGCGGCGCTCCGGGGCGAGCCGGGGACGTTCGTGGACGCCCTCCGCGGCCCGACCGGAGCCCGATGCACCGTCGCGGTGCCCGGCCGGGAGCGACAGGCGATCGTCTGGTCGCTCACGGGCTACCGCCTCGTCTCGGCCGATTGGAAGACGCGTCTCCCGCGCAACCGCGCCCGCATCCGGTGGCGGGACCTCGTCCCGGACGACGACGCGCGGCGACGCGACAACGCCGCGCTCGTCACGGGCGACGTCGACCCCCAGCGGTGGCGGGACCTCGTCGAGGGGTACGCGGTCGATGCGATCCTCGTCGAGCCGCAGCATGCGAGCGCTCCGGTGTTCACCGGGTACCCGACGACGCGCACGCGCGAGGGGCCGGTCGTCGTTCGCACCGGGTCCTGCGACGGCTGATCGATCAGTCCGGGAGACCCGCCCGCAGCGCCCGGACCGCCTCTGCGGCGTCGGGCGCCTGCGTGATCGCGCGGACGACCACGATCCGCCGAGCGCCGGCGTCCACGACCGATGGCAGGTTCCCCGTGTCGATCCCGCCGATCGCGAACCACGGTCTCCTGGCGGTGGCGGCCGCGTGGCGCACCGCCGCCAGCCCCGCGGCGGGTCGCCCGGGCTTCGTCGGCGTCTCCCACACCGGCCCCGCGCAGAGGTAGTCGGCCTCCGCCGGGGCGGCGTCGAGCTGCGACGCGGAATGCGTCGACAGCCCGATCAGCACCTCGGGGCCGAGGAGCTCGCGTGCAGCCGCCACCGGCAGGTCGTCCTGGCCGACGTGCAGCCCGTCCGCGCCGACGGCAGCGGCGATATCCGCCCGGTCGTTCACGACGAACAGCGCGCCGTGTCGCTCGGCGGCCTCGACGAACGGCTCAGCGAGGCGCATCACCTCCCCGGCTTCGGCGTCCTTCTCGCGGAGCTGGACGATGTCGACGCCCGCGGCGAGGACGGCTTCGAGGAAGGGGACGATGTCCGGGCGACGCCCGCCGGTGACGAGGTACAGCCTCGCCGCGGCGAGCCGGTCGCGCCGCTTGGCCGGCTTCATCCCCCGGCGACCGCGCGGACGACCTCGAGGCGATCGCCCTCGGCGAGCTCGACCTCTTCGTAGCGCGCGCGCTCCAGCGCCTCCCCGTTCCGCTCGACGATCACGACGCGCGGGTCGAGGCCGAGCGAGCGGACGAAGCCGGCGACCGTCGTCTCCGACACCTCATACTCGCGGCCGTTCGCCACGATCCGCGGCATCTCAGCCCACCGCCGCGGTGCCGCGGAGCGCGCGGGCCATCCCCTCCGGCGTCGAGGGGTCGCCCCACACCGGGTCGTAGCCCATCGCCCGCAACGCCGCCGCGACCTCAGCCGGCGAACGTTCGTCGGCGATCTCGAACTGCTCCTCGGCCTCGCCGGGGTGCTCGTAGCCGCCTGGCTCGGTGTGCGAGCCGGCGCTCGTGTGCGTCACGCCGATCCGATGGAGGCCGTCCCGCAGCCCCGCCGGCTCCCTCGTCGAGAGCACGATGCCAGCGTCGGGCATGCCCAGGCGCATCGCGCAGACGATCTGCGCGAGGTCGCGGTCCCCGACCTCGACCCTGGGCTGGAACCCGCTCGCCGACGGACGGATCCGCGGGACCGAGACCGTCACCTGGGCCCGCCAGTACATGCGCATCAGGAAGCGCGCGTGCGCCGCCGTCACGATCGCCTCGGCGCGCCAGTCGTCGGCGAGGCCGTACAGCGCGCCGAGGCGATCGTGACGGC
>DATLGG010000222.1:0-6310 GCA_035540615.1 Actinomycetota bacterium
GGCTTGGTCGGGTGGAAGGTGAAGTTGTGCGCTCCGCTCGGAACGCGGAAGCGGTACACGGGCTTCGGGTCCCACGGATCGGTGATGTCGAAGACCGCGATGCCGCCCCCGGAGGAGTTCCCCTTCGACGGCATCAGGCTCGTGCTGATCCCGGTGCAGGGGAGATCGCTGCCGTCCCTCGCCAGCGCGAGGATCCAACGGTCGTTGCCCTCGGCGTCCGGGAAGCTCTTGATCTGGACGTCGTTCTGGGTCTGGTTGCACGCGATCAGCCTGACGAGCGACGCGTTCTCCGGGTCCGTGATGTCGTAGACGAAGGCGCCTCGGTTGTAGGACCCCATCACGGCGAAATCCTTCTCGACGAGGACGGGCTCACCCAGCTCGTCGCGGACGATCTCACCGTTCTCGTCGCGGACCGGGACCGTGCTCGTATAGAACTCGATGTCGGTTCCCTTGGCGCGCGCGCCGCCCGGGTCGTGGGCGAACACGTGGCTCAGGTTGACGAGCTTCACCTCACCGGGAAGGTCCGGTCCGGGCTCGGCGCTCCCGGGCTTCACGAACGTCGTCGGGGTGGGGGCGCCCCAGCCAGCCGTCGTGAGCACCAGCGCCAGCAGCGTCAGGCCTCGTCCGAACCGTGCGATCGACCGATGCTTCACCTGCGATCCCTCCTTCGGGACGTGCGTCGTTCCTCAGCCTTCTCCGAGTGGTTTCGCCGACGGTCTCCGCCAACCCTTTGTGCATCTGCACAAAGGGTTCGACCTCCGAGCGGGCGAACAAGGCTGGTAGCGGCGCGATGGCGCCGGCGGAGAGCGGAGACGGCATGAGGACGAGCCGGATGATCGTCGTGGTGGCACTGAGCGTCGCCCTCACGGGGGCGGTGCCGGCCGGCGCGAACGCCCCCGCTCCTCGACCGGTCGACGTGGGCAGGCTCGCAACCTTCTACCGTCCGACCCCCGACCTCGCCGATCTCAACAACTGGCGGACCTACAACGCGTACAACGTCGTGCACTACGTCTCGAAGAACCTCCCGAACCGCCAGCCGAACGACCAGACGTCGACCGACCCCGTGGGGCCCGGGAACCTGGCAGCCTGCCTCGCGCTCAGCAACGAGAGCCAGGGCTGCGCGAACCATCAGCTCGAGTACCTGAGCTGGTTCGAGACGGCCTTCGGCGATGTCCTGAAGGACTTCGGCGTGACGTTCCGGACCTACCAGTTCAACTCGGGAGGCTCGGGACCGGGCACCCTCGCGAGCAACGCCGGGCGCGCCTTGAACAAGCTCGCGATCGTCCCCGGCGCCGACGACCCCGAGGACATCGTCCTGATCGGCAGTCACTACGACCAGGTGGACGGGTCACCCTTCGCCGCGTGGGATCAGACCTCCGGCACCGGCGTCATGTTGCGGACCGCGAAGATCCTCTCCGACTACTGGAAGTCGACCGGCACGCGTCCGTCGAAGACGTACGTGTTCGCGGCGTGGGACGCCGAGGAGGCGGGGGCGCTCGGGTCGAAGTTCTACGTCGGAACGAGGAGCAACCGCAGCTCCGAGAACGGGACGCTCCCGAAGGATCCGAACGTCACGCTGACCGCCTACCTGAACCACGACCCGTGCGGCGCCGCCTACCCAGCGCTGTACCGCGGCGTTCCCGCCTCTCGCCAGCCGCTGTCGGAGAAGACAGGCTTCATACCGGTGAACGTCGCCCTCCACGCTCCCGGCGGGAACACGACCGAACGAGCCCGGATGACGGCGTTCAACGCGAGCATCCGGCCGCTGATCAACGACCTGTTCAACCAGATCGACGACACCTTGCCGGTCGCGCCGGGGCATGCGGCCGCCGAGGTCCTGCCGGTGTTCGTCTCGAAGGAGGAGGCAGCGGCGCTCGGGCATGAGGCGCTCGAGCAGGAGAGCGTGTTGAAGGTGAACGAGGCGGGCTCCCTACTCGGCTTCACCACCGATGCGGAGAGCTTCCACGACTGGGTCCCGACGCTGAACCCGTTCCCCGACGTCCTCGGTCCGCACGGCGTATCCACCAACCCCGAGTCCACGGGTTGGAGCGCCGACGCGCTGGTCTGGGTCCACACCCCGCTCGACAGCTTCGAAGGGCTGGTGGCCTACACGAGCCCCGACCAGACCGGCCTCACCTACTCGAAGGGCCTCGCGATGTCGTGGGAGCTCTGCTCGATGCTGTCCGCGGCGGTCATGCTGCAGCCCGCGCAGGGAGGGGCGACGCCGGCGAACACGGACCCCGTCGCCTTCTTCGAGACTCCGACACCGAACCGCAACGGCGGCACGCACGTCTTCAACGCATCGGGCTCGTACCGCTACGAGAACGCCACGACGCGGAAGCTGGATCCGTCCCTCGTCTACGAGTGGGACTTCGGCGACGGCACGACCGCCGAGGGCAGGACCGTCTCGCACACCTACGGGACCTACGGAGGCGGGGCCGCCGGCCGTGCCTACGAGGTCACGCTCACGGTCACCGATCCGCAGACGCAGAAGTCGGACCGGATGATGATGAAGATCGGGACGGGCAGGCTCTAGCGAGGCCGCTCCGGCCTCGGCGAGCCGCCGCTGCGCCGCACCGCCAGGCCGCTCAACGCTTCGAGGACGACGCGGTGGGCCAGCAGGGCCGTGATGTCGGCGTGGTCGTACGGCGGGCACACCTCGACGACCTCCATCCCGTCGAACCCCACCTCGAGGGCGAGCCGCCGCACCGCGCCGAGCAGCTCGCGCGCCGTCAGCCCGCCGGGCTCGGGCGTGCCGGTCCCCGGCGCGTACGCGGGATCGGCCACATCGACGTCGATCGACAGCCAGACCCGCTCCCACGCCGAGGCTCGCTCGATCACCTCGTCGAGGACGCGCGACAGCCCCAGCTCCTCCATCCCGGCCATCGTGTACCAGACGAAGCCCTGCTCCCGCGCCCAGTCGAAATCCTCCGGGTCCGGCCAGTAGCCGCGCAGCCCGACCTGCACGATCCGGTCCCCCCGGACCGAGCCCTCCTCGACGAGCAGGCGCATGGGCGTCCCGTGCGAGCGCTCGACCCCGTAGACCTCGGCCGCGTCGTCGGCGTGGGCGTCGAAGTGGATGATGCCGACGGTCCCCGCGCCGAAATGCTCGGCCATCGCCGAGACGTTCGGATGAGCGATCGAGTGGTCGCCGCCGAGGACGACCGGGACGCACCCGGCCGAGACGACGTCGCGCACCGCCCGCCGGAGGGCCGCGTGGCTCCACTCGGCGTCGGCCGGTCGAACCTCGGCGTCGCCGTGGTCGACGATCCGGAGCACGCTGGCCGCGTCGACGCCCAGGTCGAGGTGCGGCCATCCCGGGGGCGAGCCACCGGCCACGTCCGCGAGGCGGATCGCCCGTGGGCCGAACCGGGCGCCCGGCCGGTGCGAGGTCGTCTCGTCGATCGGCGCGCCGAGGATCGCGACGTCGGCCCCACGCAGCTCTTGGGGGTCGAGGACCAGGGGGAGCTTCGAGAAGGTCGCGCCGCCCGCGTAGGAGGGCTCGCTGGGCCGATTCACACGCATGACCCTGAGTATCCTCTGTCGGCGTGGACGACGTCGTGACCTTCGTCGACTCCGGGGGCGTCAAGCTCGCCGTCGAGGTCCAGGGTGAGGGCGAACCCGTCACCGTCCTCGCGCACGGCCTGAGCGGCAGCCGCGCGGACGTCGCCCTCTTCGCGCCGTTCCTCCCGGGGACGAAGGTGATGTTCGACTTCCGCGGTCACGGTGACAGCGACCGGCCCGGCGACGGCGCCTACGCGCTCGACCTGTTCGCGCAGGACGTCGACGCGGTCGCGACCACGTTCGGCGCGACGGCGTTCGCCGGGATCTCGCTCGGTACGGCCGCCGCGCTCCGTCTCCTGGCCCGTCGCCCGGACCGGTTCGCGCGCCTCGTGTTCCTCCTTCCGGCGCGCCTCGACCGGTCGATGAGCGCGCACGCGCAGCTCATGTCGCTCGCGGATCTCCTCGAGCGGCAGGGGGTGGAGACCGTCGCCGAGCGCGTCCTCGAGGAGGAGGATCGCGCCGGGCGCTTCACCGACTTCCCCGCGGGCCGCGACTTCCGGCGTGGGGTCGTCCTGCGGATGAACCGCGAGGGCGTCCCCCGCGCGATCCGGGAGGTGCTGGCCGAAGGACCGCTCCAGGACGAGGGGGATCTGCTGGCTCGCATCGAGGCACCGGCGCTCGTGATCGGACAGCGGGGGGATCCGATCCACGCCGCGGCGGTCGCCGAGGACCTCGCCGAGACCCTGCCGAACGCGGAGCTCCTGCTGTTCGACGACCAGCACGCCCTGATGCGCCGGATCCCGGAGGTCGTCGGGAGGGTCGCGAGGTTCCTGGCCGGGACCTAGAGGTAGATCCCCGAGGCCGCGTCCTCGTCCTCCGAGGCGACCGCATGGATCTCGCGCTCGCGGACGAGCAGGAACTCCTCACCGCGGATCTCGACCTCGATCCCTTCCTCGGGCAGGAGCAGCACCTCGTCGCCCTCCCGCACGTGCCGCACGTGGGGCCCGACGGAGGCGACCTCGACCCACACCCCGCGCTTGCTCACGCTGCTCGCCGTCGGCGGGATCACGAGCCCCGCCTTCGAGCGTCGCTCGCTGCCGTCGTCGTGGCGACGGACGAGGACGCGGTCGGCCATCATCCGCACCGCCTTGTGCGACGTGTCCTGCCCCGCCCCAACCGGGCGGACCGGTCTGGTGCTCATCCGTGTGGAAGGATACGACGACATGCCGACGGTGAAGGACGTTCTCCGGGACGGGACGCGGCGGCTGGTGGGGACGCCGGCCGTGGACGGGATGACGTCGGGCCGCGCACGGTGGGAGGCGCAGGTGCTGCTGGCGCACGTCCTCGGACACGAGGACCCGGACGACCTCGATCCCGAGGCGGGCGTCGGCGCGCCGCGCGAGCGACGCTTCCGCGACCTGATCCGCCGTCGGGCTGGGGGTGAGCCGATCCCGCACATCGTCGGGGCGATGGATTTCCGCGGCCTGCGGCTCGAGATCCGCCCCGGCGCGTTCGTCCCCCGACAGTCGAGCGAGGGACTCGTCGAGCTCCTCGTCCGTCGCCTCCGCCGCCGCCGCCGGCCGGTCCACGTCGACCTCGCGACCGGCGTGGGCCCGGTTGCCCTGGCGGTGGCGCACGAGGTCCCGGGTGCCGAGGTCCACGGGACCGATCTGCTCGCGACCGGGCTCCGGCAGGCCCGTGCGAACGCCCGGCGGCTGGGGCTCGCGAACGTCTCGTTCCATCGCGGCGACCTCTACGCGCCCCTCCCGCCCGACCTGCGGCGACGCGTCGACGCCGTCTCGATCCACCCGCCGTACGTCCCGAAGGACGAGGTCGGCGACCTCCCCCTCGAGATCCGCGGCTACGAGCCCGAGGAGGTGCTGACCGACCACTCGGAGCACGGGCTCGGCCTGGTCGAGCGCGCGGCGGAGGAGGGGCTCGCGTGGCTCCGCCCCGGTGGATGGATGCTGATGGAGGTGAGCCCCGACCGCGTGCGTGCGGTGCGGGGGGTGCTCCAGCGCGCCGGCTACCGGGACGTCCGCAGCCTCAAGGCATGGCCCGAGGTGACGCGGGTCGTCGCCGGCCGGGCGTGACGGTGCCAGCGGGTACCCTGGGACCGTGCACCCGATCCGCGGCCTGCTGATCGACTTCGGCGGCGTCCTGACGTCGTCGCTCGGCGAGGCGTTCGAGCGGTTCTGCGAGGAGGAGGGGATCCCGCCGGACCGTCTCCGCGACGTGCTCCGTGCGGCGTACGACGACGAGGATCCGGATCACTTCGTCTCCCTGATCGAGACGGGCCGCATCGAGATCGACGAGTTCGAGCGCCTGCTCGCCGAGGTGCTCTCCGACGGTCTCCAGCGGCCGATCCGCGCCGATGGCCTCGTGCGGCGGATGGTGGAGGACATGGAGATCGACCCCGAGATGGTCGATCTCGTGCGCCGCGCGCGCGCGGCCGGGATCCGGACGGCGCTCGTCTCGAACTCCTGGGGCCTGCACTACTACCCGATGGACCTGCTCGAGGAGATCTTCGACGCGATCCTGATCTCGGGCGAGGTCGGGCTCCGCAAGCCCGGCCCGGAGATCTTCCGAGCCGCCGCCGAGCGCCTCGGGCTCGACGTGGCCGGTTGCGTCTTCGTCGACGACTTCGGGGGGAACGTGGCTGCCGCCGAACGCCTCGGGATGCGCGGGTACCTCCACGAGGAGAGCGCCCGCTCCGTGAAGGAGCTGGAGACGCTGCTCGGGCTCCCGCCAGCCGCCGCGGAGAGCGACCTGCGGATGCCGCGTGGCGCCTGGGCGCGTCGTCACG
>DATLGG010000223.1:0-5051 GCA_035540615.1 Actinomycetota bacterium
GTCGACCCCGCCCGGCGAGTCGAGGATGACCGCCCGGCCCCCGCCGGAGCGCCCCTCGACCGCCTCGAGCCGCGCCGAGAGCACGCGCCCCTCGCCGGCATCGAGGAGGAGCTGCGCGACCACCGCTTCGAAGCGCTCGGCTCGCTCCGCCGCGCTCCTCGCCGCCGCCTCGAGCTGCTCGGCGCGTCCCGTCATCGCGACGGCCCACCCGAAGGCGCCCATCGCCAGGACCGCCGCCGCGAGCGCTCCGACGAAGGCGCGCCGCCCACGGCCCCGAGGGGTCCGGCGCGCCGTCCCGAGGATCCGCGGCCCGAGAGTCTCCGGGGGCTCCGCCGGGACGATCCCCTGCGCGACGACGGCCGCTCCCTCGGCCAGCTCGCGCGCCTCCTTGCGGCACCCGGCGCACCAAGCGAGGTGCGCACCGACCGCGCCGCGCTCGGCCGGCTCGAGGATCCCGAGTGCGTGCTCGGCGAGGAGCGGCCGCACCCTCGAGCAGTCCGTCACGAGGCCTCCCCCTTGTGGACCGCGCGGAGCCGGATCAGCGTCGCCCGGAGCCGGGTCTTGACGGTCCCGAGCGGGATCCCGTCCGCCTCGGCGATCTCGCGCGCGCTCCATCCTCGGAAGTAGGCGAGCTCGATCAGCCGTCGCTCGCGGTGCGAGAGGGAGGCGAGGACGTGACCGGCCAGGAGCCGGTCGATGACCCCGTCCTCCTCGACGAGACTGGGGGCCACGGTCTCGTCGATCGCCTTGAGGGCCGGCCGCGGTCGCGCGGCGTCGTGCCGGATCCGGTCGACGGCGGCGTTGTGAGCGATCGTCATGAGCCAGGTCGACAGCCGGCCGCGCCGGGGGTCGTAGCCTCCCGCGCGCCGCCAGGCCGTCAGGAACACCTCCTGCGTCAGGTCCTCCGCGCTCTCGGGCGTCCGCAGCATCCGCAGACCGAGCGAGTACACGGCGCGGCCGAAGCGCTCGTAGACGAGGCGCACCGCGTCCTCGTCGCCGAGCGCGAGCCGTCGCATCAGGTCCTGCTCGTCCTGCGGCGCCAGGGGTCCGGTCATGGACCGCCCTCCATGACCGTTCTACGGCTGCGCCGGCCGATCGGTTTCCCGCTCATGCCGGCCCCAGCCGCATCCGGCAGATGCCTCGTTCCGCGAACGGGCGGAAGTCCCGGAGAGCCGAGCTGGGCTTCAGCCCCGCCGCCATCCCCTCCACGAGACCCTGGTGGAGCGTGCAGACGAGCTCGCGGTGGTCGCCGGCGAGCTCGCGGAAGGGGCAGTCCCGCATCGTCACCTCGACGCCGCCACGGCCACGGCGGAAGCGCGGATCGAACCCCGCCGCGGCCATCGCCTCCTGCAGGACCGCGAGGCTCCGCCCGGGGGGCAGCTTCGCCCCGGGCTTCGGCCCGCCCTGCGAGACGAGGTAGGCACCCCACTCCCGTGCGAGCCCGCGAGCCCGCTCGATCTCCCGCTTCGTGCGGAGCAGGCCGCAGAGCATCTCCGCGAGCAGGCGGAAGTCGCGCCCCTCCTCGGCGCTCGCCTCGAGCGCCTGGTACTGGGTCTGCGGCCGGCCGACCCGCGCCACCTTCCGGACCTGGCGCGAGACGAGGCCCGCCTCCTCGAGACGTCGCAGGTGCGGCCGCAGCGTGTTCGGGTGGAGACCGAGGCGCCGCGACATCTCCTGGACCGAAACGGGGCGCCCCGACAGGCGCAGGTGCCGGTACAGGCGGAACCGCGTGTCGTCCGCGAGCGCTTTATGGATCTCGAGGGCCTTCGTATCCGCCATCAGCGTCTAGTATGGAGGCCGAAGCCCCACCGGAGGTCCCCGATGGTCACCGAACAGCAGGTCCGTGACGCCCTGAGGAAGGTGCTCGACCCCGAGATCGGGAAGCCGATCGAGGATCTCGGCATGCTGAAGGGCATCGAGATCGACGGGGGCACCGTCCGGATCGACATCCTCCTGACGATCGCGGGATGCCCGCTCAAGGACCGCATCGAGCACGACGTCTCTCACGCGCTGGCCCCGCTCGAGGGGATCGAGCACATCGAGGTGCGGATGGGCACGATGACCGGCGAGCAGCGAGAGGGCTTGGTGACCTCGCTGCGCGGTCAGCAGCCCGACACCCCGACCTTCTTCGCCGACGGCCGGACCGAGGTCATCGCGGTGGCGTCGGGCAAGGGCGGCGTCGGCAAGTCCAGCGTGACGGCGAACCTCGCCGCGGCGATGGCCGCCGAGGGCCAGCGGGTCGGCGTCCTCGACGCCGACGTCTGGGGGTTCTCGATCCCCCGCATGCTGGGCGTCACCGGTCAGCCCGTCGGGTTCAACGAGATGATCCTCCCCCTCGAGAGCCACGGCGTGAAGGTCATCTCGATGGGCTTCTTCGTGAAGGACGACACGCCGGTGATCTGGCGCGGCCCGATGCTCCACAAGGCGCTGAACCAGTTCCTCGGCGACGTGTACTGGGGCGACCTCGACTACCTGCTGATCGACCTGCCCCCGGGGACCGGCGACGTCTCCCTCTCCCTCGCGACGTTCCTCCCGAGCGGCTCCATGGTCGTCGTGACGACCCCGCAGGAGGCGGCGCACAAGGTGGCCGAGCGCGCCGGGCGGATGGCGCAGCACCCGAACGTGAAGATGAAGCTGCTCGGCGTCATCGAGAACATGGCCGGGTTCGTCTGTCCGCACTGTGACGAGGTGACGGAGCTCTTCGGGAGCGGCGGCGGTGCACGGACCGCGGAGGCGCTCGGGGTTCCGCTCCTCGGGTCGGTCCCGATGCAGGTCTCGCTGCGTGAGGGATCCGACGCCGGCGCACCCGTGGTCGTGACCGAGCCGGACTCCCCCGCCGGTCGCGCCTTCCGCGAGGTCGCATCCGAGCTCACGTCGCGAACCTCGACCCGGCTCGGCAAGGCCCTGCCGCTGACCGTCGCGCCCCGCGGCTGACGAACGCGCGCTCGATCCGGCCTCAGCCCGCCGCTTGCTTCACGAGCGCCCTGATCCGCGCCTCGACGGCCGGGGTCAGCTCCTCCAACGCGAACGCCGTCGGCCACATCGGTCCGTCGTCGAGGTTCGCGGCGTCGTTGAAGCCGAGCGTGGCGTAGCGCGACTTGAACTTCTGAGCGCCCTGGAAGAAGCACACGACCTTGCCGTCCTTCGCGTACGCCGGCATGCCGTACCAGGTCCTCGGCACGAGGTCGGGCGCGGCCTCTTTCACGAGCGCGTGGAGCCGCTCGGCCATCGCGCGGTCGGGCTGGGCCATCTCGGCGATCTTCGCGAGGACCTCGCTTTCGCCATCCGCCTTCCTCCCTCGGCCCCCGCGCCGCTCCGACCTCAGCTCGTCGGCGCGCTCCTTCATCGCGGCGCGCTCCTCGGCCGTGAAACGTTCGGAGCGATCCTTGCGAGCGCCCGAGGCGGCGGGCGTTCTCGACCCCCCCTTGGGGGTCATCCCTGGCCCGGTACGCCGGGTGGCTGGTCCTCGCCCTCGACGGGGCCCGGCTCGCCTTCGACGGAGCCCGGCTCGCCGCCGGCGAGCACCGGCTGCGGGCCCGGTCCCGGACGCATCGCGTAGCGGACGAGCAACCCGATCGAGAGCAGGATCGCCGCGATTGAGGTCCACTGGCTCCCGGTGAGCCCGAACCAGGTCTTGTCGACGCGGAGGAAGTCGGTGAGGACGCGCCCGGCGCCGTACCAGATCGCGAACGTCGCGATGAGGACCCCCTCGCGGCGCGGGCGCCGGTTGATCCAGAACAGCAGCGCGAACAGCACGCCGGCGATCAACATGTCGTAGAGCGCCGTCTGGTGGACGACATCACCGTGGCGGATCACCTGCTGGGTCCCGTTGGCGAGCGTCGTGTGGCACTCCTGGAACATCCGCTCGCCGAGGCAGGTGTAGCCGGGGAGGTCGCCGCCCGAGTAGCGGAACCCGAGGAAGAACGTCGTGTGCTTGCCGAGGTGGTCCCCGATGACGAGGTCGCCGATGCGTCCGACCATGATGCCGAAGGCCAGGCCGATCGCCGCCGAGTCCATCACCTGCAGGAAGCGGTAGCCGTAGCGGCGCATGATCGGATAGGCGAGCGCCATCGCGCCGACGATGCCCCCGATCAGGCTGATCCCGCCGCGCCAGATCGACAGCATGTCGACGATCCCGTCGAACTCGTTGAAGTGGCCGATCACGTAGAAGAGGCGCGCGCCGATGATCGCGCCGACGAGCGACCAGACGAGGATCGTCCCGACGTGATCCTCGTCCAGACCGCGCTTGCGTCCCTCCCGCACCATCCACATCGCGCCGAGGAGATAGCCCGCGGCGATGCCGATGCCGTGCGGGGAGACCGGCCCGATCCGCTCGATGACCGGCCAGCCGATCGCTGCGAGGAGGGTCACGCGCGGGAGTCTATCCGACGGCCCGGGGCGAGACGGTGCGCGACCAGGTGTCGGCGATCGCCCGCCCGAGCAGCAGGCCCCCGGCGACGTCGGCCGGGTAGTGCACGCCGAGATAGACCCGCGACGCGGCGACCAGCCCGGCGAGGCCGTTCAGACCCGTCCGCACCGGCTTCCCCAGCCGCAGGTTCCGCCCCGCGACGGTGACGAAGGCGAGAAGGACCATCGGGTGGCTGCTCGGCCACGAGGTGCCGCGCGGTTTCCCGATCAGGAGCCGGAAGGGGATGTCGGACTGGAACGGCCGGTTCCGCCGCCAGGCCTGCTTCAACCACTGTCCGATCAGCCAAGTCGCGGCCGCCGCCCCGAGCGCATCGAGGGCCTCGCGGCGACGTCCCGAGGCCAGCACCGTGAGCCCGGCTGCGCCCGAAGCGTAGAGGGATCCGAGCTCCGTGACGCCCATGAAGAAGCGGTCCAGCAGCGGGTGCTCCATCTCGGAGTTCACGAGGTTGAACACCCGGTCGTCGAGGACGCGGCCGCGGCCGCGCACGGTTGCCGCGGCAAGACCGAGCGCGGCCGACACCAGCAGGCCGGTGCCGACGGGGCCCGGCCGGCGCGATCGCGGATCGAACGCCGCCGACGGACCGGTGGTTCTCTTCGTCACGGTCGGGCATCATACCCACACG
>DATLGG010000224.1:0-7017 GCA_035540615.1 Actinomycetota bacterium
CGCGTCCCGATGCTCGATCGCCCGAAGCAGCCAGCCCGGGACCGCCCGCCCGGCGCGGCCGATCCCCACGACGTGCCCCTCCCGCTCGAGGTGCAGCTCCACCTGCGCGTCGCAGGCGAGTCGGCGGACCGCCTCGGCCGCTAGCCGGAGCCCCTCGGCGGTCTCCGCCAGGCGCCGGGTGCCGTCGGGGGGAGCATCCGCAAGGAGCTTCGCATCGGCGTGCACGACCACGGTCGCGGGGGCGGGCCTGCCCCCCGAGGCACTCACGAGCTCCACCACCGCATCCGCCTGCCGCGCCTCCGCGGGGGAGAAGGCCTCGGGGTCGCGGGGGATCTCCTTCGCCCGGCGCCGCACGGCAGCCTGGAACGCCACCCCCTGCTCGCCGGGAAGGTCGCCTGCGACCTGCAGGAACCGCCGCTCGGGGTCCCAGCGCATCCACAGCCTGCGAGCCTTCCGGTCGTCGGCGGCCCGCTCGGCGCGCACCTGGCGCTGCCGCTCCACCTCCCGCCAGAGCTCCGCCGGGGACATCCGCGGGGCCCGCTCGGCCCAGGCACGATCGGTCTCTGCCAGCGCGACCTGGCACAGCGGCCGGAGCTGGTCCCAGCAGAGCTCGCCCCGGCGGTACGCCCCGGCGATCTCCGGGAGCCGCCGGAGCGCCCGGGCGAGGCGCACGAGCTCCGAGGCTGTGGCCCAGCTCATCGCCCGCCGCGCACACAGCCACTCGGCGCAAGCGCCGTGACCATCCGAGCGGTACTCCACCGCCTCGTCGAAGGCCCCCAGCGCATCCAGCGCCTCGGCCGTGGCCGCCTCCATCCGATCGAGCGCGTCGTCCACGCGGCCGGCAAGCGTGCGGGCGAGTTCCATCGATGTGATCCTACCGAGGGGCACCGACACGAACGTCCGGCCGACCGGCCCTCACGCGAGGTACGACTCCCTCTTCATGAGCGCCGGGTCGGGCAGCACGTTCACGCAGGCCGGCACCCCGCGCGCGAACCCGTCTGCCCCCGGTGCTACGCTGGCCTTCGACGCCGATCCTCCCCCGGGAAGGACGACGATGGAGACGCTCGGCATCCTGATCAACGCCGCCGTGGTGGCGGCGGTCGGCCTGCTCCTCGCATGGCAGACGCGAGGACGCTTCGACGCCCAGAACCAGCGCTTCGATACCCGGTTCCAGGCGATCGACACGCGGTTCGACGCTGTGGACCAGCGGTTCGGCGGCATCGATCAGCGGCTCGATCGCCTCGACCATCGGATCGACCGGTTGGAGGACCGGCTCGACAAGCGGATCGACGGGCTGGAGACGCGGCTCGGGCGCCTGGAGACCGAGACCGTCGGCATCCGCACCGACCTCACCCGGATGGCCTTCGCCCTCCGCATCGCCCCCGAGACGCAGACCGGGAACGACTGACACCGTCGGGCCTATCGCAAACCATCCGAACGAGCTATTCCGAGAAACTCCCGCAATGCCTACCTTCGAGCTGCATGCGACGCTCCCGCCACGCCCCGAGGACCCATGCGCTGCTGCTCGCCACGGCGTTCGTCGCGCTCGGCCACGTCCCCGCCGGGGCCGGGTCGCTCTCCACCACCCACGGCGACCTCCGCGGGGTCGTGTCCCATCCCCGATGGGGCCCGATCGCCGGCATCCGCGTGAGCGTCACCTCGAACCATGCCGAGCCGATCCAGACCTCGACCTGCACCTACCTGAACGGGTCGTACCTGCTCACGCTGCCCGCCGGCTCCTACACCGTCCGGTTCGACGACGACGACGCGAGCTGCCCACAGCCCCCGGGGCTCTTCCGGACGCAGTGGTGGCAGGCAGCCGAGACCGAGGAGGCTGCGACCCGGCTCGAGATCGTGGCAGGCCAGCAGCACACCGCGGACGCGTCCCTCCAGCTCGCGGACGAGAGCACCCCGTTCATCTCCGGGGTCCTGAGCGGGCCCCCGGGCCAGTCGCCGCACAGCGTGCGCGTCGAGGCGTTCGACGCCGACGACGCCGCCGACGCGTCACCCGTAGCGAGCACCTGCACGCCGTCCGAGGGGCCCGCGTACTTCCGGCTGATGGTTCCGGCCTCCGCCGACTACGTCGTCCGCTTCGCCGGCCACGACACAGACCCCTGCCCAGGCGGGCTGCCGGTTTTCATCTCGGAGTGGTACGACGACTCATCCACCCGGACAGGCGCGAGGACGATCGCGGGCACGAGCCTTCCGTTCGGGCCGCTCGAGGCCACCCTCTCCCCCGGCCGCCAGATCACCGGGACGGTCGAGGACCAGCAGCGCCGGGACGGGATCGACGGAGCGTGCGTCGACATCTTCAGCATCAGACCGCCGGATCGGCCCCAGGACATCTTCGACTGGAGGAGCCCGCACGACCCGATCGTGACCGTCCGCACGGCGGCGAACGGCGCCTACGCGAGCCCGGTCATGGCTCGCGGCGACGAGTACGCCGTCCGGTTCCGCGGCCCGGACGGATGCGGCGGAACCGGCGCCTACGTCGACGACTGGTACGGAGCCGGGATCGGCACGCCCTACCGGACGGTCGACGTCAGCCTGAGCCAGGGCTGGAAGAGCACCGGCATCAGCGGGTCGCTCTACCCCTGTCCGGAGGCGGACTGCTCCGCGGTGAAGGATCTGCGGATCGAGGCGATCGTCGAGAACGGCCCCGTCTTCACGCCGATGACGTATCGGGTCCGGGTGGAGAACCGCGGGCCGGGCACCGAGACCGGCGTCACGCTGACGACGCTGCTCGACGAGCGTCTTCAGTTCTCCGCCGCGAGCGCGCCCGGGGGGTGCGAGCGGTCCGGACGAACGGTCGTCTGCGCCCTCGGCTCGCTCGAGCGGTGGGAGACGGCGAACGCGCGGATCACGGTCATCCCGAACGAGGCGAGGACGTACCTGACCCAGGCGACCGCGTCGGGTGACGGCTTCGATCCCTTCCCGGCTGACAACCAGCGGCTGTTCTCGGACGCCGTTATCGCGAGCCGGAACGCCGACACGAGCCTGTCGGCCTCAGGGTCCGCGGACCCAGTGACCGTCAACGGGTGGTTCCGCTACGATTTCCGCATCTCCAACGCCGGCCCGGCGGCGGCGGAGGGCGTCCTGGCCGTGGCGAACCTCGCGCCTGGACTCCGGATCGGCCCCGAGGCGCTGCCCGAGGGGGCGCCGACCTACACCGCCTCTCAGGGGGTGTGCGACCTGGATCCGACCCGCAACCGCATCGTCTGCCAGCTCGGAAAGCTCGAGCGCAACGGGTCGGCCCTCGTCTCGATCCCTGTGAGGGCCCCGGGGACGCCGGGGAACCTCGAGAGCGGATTCACCGTGCGGTCGTCGAACCTCGACCCGGAGCCCGGGAACAATCAGGCCGTGGGGCAGACGCTCGTCGTGCCGGTCGTGGCATCCCAACCGACGCTGACCGGCGCGAGCAGGGATCCCGCGACCGGGGAGCTGACGGCGGTCGCGTCGAAGACCGACCCGCAGCCGATCGCGATCTCGGCCCTGGTCGCGTGCCCGAACGGCAGCGCGCCGACCTCGGTCACGCTCACGATCGGGTCGCTCACCACGCCGATGACGCCGGAAGGGGAAGGCCGCTACGGCGCCACGGTCACGGCGGAGGACCTCCAGGCGGGAGCGGTGGGCGACGTGATCATCACCGCCGCCTGCGCCGGCGGGAACGTGGCGAACCAGGTCGGGACGATCGTCCTCTACGACCCCTCAGGCATCGTCACCGACGCGGTCACCGACCAGCCGGTGAACGGCGCGACCGTGACCCTGCACAAGGTCGCCGACTGGACGCCGTGGAGCGAAGGCGAGGAGCAGCCGGCGAAGACGTGCCAGACCGTCGGCACGCGCCCGGGCGGCGCCGAGGGCTCCTGGACCCAGACGGCGCCCACCTACGCCGGCGAAGTGGTGGATCCCGCCTCTCCGGAGATCGATCCCGCCGAGAACCCGCAGATCACCGGCGCGGGCGGCCGGCTGCCGGGGCAGTACGCGTGGGACGTGGCCGAGGGCTGCTGGTACGTCGTCGTCGAGAAGACCGGCTACCTGACGCTGACGAGCCCCGTGGTCGGCGTCCCGCCGGCGGTCACGGATCTTCACCTGGAGCTGACGCCCGTTCCGGGGTTCCGCACGACGACGCTCTCGAGCTCGTTCGCCGACCGGACCTACGAGGAACCGGTGACGCTGAGCGGCGCGGTCTCCTCCGCCACCGACGGGTGCGCCGCCGCCTCCGTGCGCATCTGGCGCGACGTCCTCGGCGACCAGGTGGACTTCCAGGTGTATCGCGAAACGACGGCGGGACCGTCCGGAGCCTTCTCGGTTCCCGTCACACCCGATGCGTCTGCCACGTACCGGGCCGAAGCCGTGGCGGAGGGCGCGTGCCTCGCCGCCGAGAGCGCGACGCAGACGGTGCGGGTGGCTGCGAAGGTCGGTCTCAAGGCCTCGAGCACCCGCGTCAGCAAGGGGACGACGGTGAAGCTGACGGCCACGGTCGCGCCCTGCCCGGGGCACCCGGGGCACGCGGTCACGCTCGTGCGGGGGACGAAGCAGATCGGGGAGAAGCAGCTCGGAAGCACCTGCAAGGCCGTCTTCAAGGTGAAGATGCTGAAGACCCGGACGTTCGAGGCCCGCTACGAGCAGCAGCACGACGACCATGACGCGGGCATCTCCAAGCGTGTGACCGTGCGCGTCTGATCCCGGACCTCACCCCACGTACGACGCGCGGGTCATCAGCGACGGATCCACCCATGAGCCCGGCCTGGTCGAGCTCGTGGAAGGCGCCGAGGTTCGCCTCCGGCGACCGCTCTTGCCGCGCGCCCAGGCGTCGGCCGCGTGCACCGCGGCCTGCTGGTGGCGGAGGTCGACGATGCGGATGCCGGCACGACCGCAGCCGTCGAGGATCGGGGCGTGGTGACCTCCCGCCACCGTGCACCAGGTGGGTGATCCCCCACGCCACGAGGACGTCGGCGGCGCGATCGCCGCCGTGCGGCTGCGTCACGCCGACTCGATCGGCCCGAGGTAGACCTTCTCGCCGGCGAACAGCTCCGCCTGCGGGTCCCACGGGAAGTGGATCACCACCTGGAAGCGCTTCTGTCGACCGTCGGGCTCGACCCCGGCCCACGGTCCGTGGTGGGTCCCCGTCACGTTCGCCACCTCGAACACCCCCTGCGGCCCGATCACGATGTCCTGGAGGTCGAAGTCGATGTCGGGGAAGGCCGTGAGCAGCTCAAGGTAGAAGCGGCGGGCGCCGTCGTGCCCCTTCCAGCGCTCCCCCGACCAGACCAGCTCGTAGACGCAGTCCGGCGTCAGGGTCGCGATCAGGCCCTCGAGGTCGCGCGCGTCCTCCGCCTTCGAGTGCTCGATCCACAGCCGCCGGATCTTCTCGTGCTCCTCGGAGCTCGCTGCCCATCCCAGGCGCTCCCGGATGTCCGCTTCGCTCGGCATCTCGCCTCCTCCC
This sequence comes from Actinomycetota bacterium, assembly GCA_035540615.1. GTDB lineage: Bacteria > Actinomycetota > UBA4738 > UBA4738 > CALAEC01 > DATLGG01. Next base: position 5,450 of record DATLGG010000224.1, read on the forward strand.
CTCGGTCGGCGCGAGCGTAGCGCACGCGGGGGACCCGGCGGCCTTCGCTACAGTGGAGCCGTGCGACGACGCCCCCCACGTAGCTCGGCCCCGGCCGCGGCGACCCCGGACTGGCGCTCGTACGACTCGGTCGCCGAGACGTACGAGCGGGTGCGCGCGCCGCTCCACGCCGACCCGGCCGCCGACCTCGTGCGCCTCATGGAGCTGCCGCCGGGTGGGCGTGTCCTCGACGTCGGCACGGGCCCCGGCGTCGCGGCGGAACTGGCGGGCGAGGAGCTCGGGGCCGAGGGGCTCGTGGTCGGCGTCGACCCGTCGATCGGCATGCTCCGGACGGCGATCCGTCGGGTCCCGCACGTGATCCAGGCGCAGGCGCTGGACCTCCCCTTCCGCGACGGCGTCTTCGACGGCGTGATCGCGACCTTCGTCGTGTTCTTCTTCCGCCGGTACGAGACCGGCCTCGCCGAGCTGTCTCGGGTGCTGCGCCCCGGCGCGGAGCTCGGCCTGACGACCTGGGGCGGTGGCGACGACGCGTTCGCCGCGACGTGGCGTGAGATCGCCGAGGCGTACGTCGGGCGGGACCTGCTGCGCGACGCCACGCGCCAGGCGGCGCCGTGGGAGGAGCATTTCTCGGATCCCGGCCGCGTGAAGGAGACCCTCCGCGACGCCGGCTTCCGCAACGTGCGCGTCGAGGTCCGCACCTACCGCCACACCGTGAGCCTCGAGGACTACATCGCGGGCCGCGAAACGAGCGTGACCGGTCGGTTCCTCCGCGGCATGCTCGGCGAGGCGCTCTGGGCGCGCTTCCACGCCCGCGTCACGGAGGAGTTCCGCAACCGGTTCCCGGATCCGATCGGCGACTCGAACGACGTCCTGCTGACGCTCGCCCGGAAGCCCTAGCGGCGCTTGCCGTTCGCCCGTCCCTCGATGAACCGCACGAGCGTGCGGACGGGGCTGCCGGTGGCGCCGCGCGGCCAGTAGTCGCCCGGCCGCTCCGAGTACGCCGTCCCGGCGATGTCGAGGTGGGCCCACGGCACGTCGCCGACGAAGTGCTTCAGGAACAGGGCGGCGGTGATCGTTCCGGCGCCGCGCGCACCGATGTTCTTCACCTCAGCGATCTGCGACTCGATGTGCCGCTTGTAGCCGTCCCACAGTGGGAGCTCCCAGCCGGGCTCGCCGGCCGCCTCACCCGCGTCGAGAAGCTCGCGGACGAGTCCGCGGTCGCTGCCCATCACACCCCAGAGCTCCTCGCCGAGCGCGATCACGCAGGCGCCGGTGAGCGTCGCCGTGTCGACGATGACGGACGGCTTCTTCTCGGTGAGGTACGCGAGGGCGTCGGCGAGGATCAGCCGGCCCTCGGCGTCGGTGTTGAGGACCTCGGAGGTCTTCCCGCCGCGGTGCCGCAGGACGTCGCCCGGACGGATCGCGGAGCCGCCCGGCATGTTCTCGGCGCTCGGGATCGCCGCGACGACGTTGACGGGCGGCTTCAGCCGCGCGACCGCCTGCATCGTTCCGAGGATCGACGCCGCCCCGGCCATGTCGCACTTCATCCACTCCATGCCCTTCGCGTC
>DATLGG010000225.1:0-4137 GCA_035540615.1 Actinomycetota bacterium
GTGCGCGCTCGTGCATCGCTTCGCGGCAGCGTCGGAGGATCGCCCCGGCCCGCTCGTCATCCCAGTCGTGAAGGATGTAGCGCAGCACGTAGATGTCGCCACCCTCCGGGATCCGCTCGAAGAACGAGCCGGCGACGAGGCGGCAGCGGTCGAGGACGCCGGCCGCGTCGAGCCGGGCACTCGCGCCTTCGATCACGTGCGGCAGATCGACGAGGATCCCCTCGAGGCGCGGATCCGAGCGGAGGAGCCCCGCCAGGACGCCGCCGAGGCCACCGCCGAGGTCGACGATCACCCGTGCTGCGTCGAGGTCGAGGACGGAGGCGATCGCCTCGCCGGCGCGCTCCTCCGAGCGTCCGAGGTACCGGTTGAAGGCGTCGTTGAGGTGGGGGTGGCGCTCGCGATGCTCCCAGATCCCCGTCCCGAACACCTCCGGAAAGGCCGGACGACCGGTGCGGACGCCGTCGGCGATCCGCGACCACGCCGGGAGGTACTCCTCGCCCACGAGGACGGCGAGGTCGCGCAGGGGTCGTCCCGGCAGCAGCTCGGCCCCCGCGTCCGTCAGCGCGTGGCCGTCGTCGTTCTCCTCGACGAGGCCGAGCGCGGCGAGCCCGCGGAGGAGGCGCACCAGCGCGTCGGCATCTGCATCGACGCGCTCGGCGAGGGGCTCGGGGGAGACCGGGCCCTGCGCGAGATGCTCCGGCAGGCCGAGCTGGACGGCGGCGACGATGAGCGATGTCGTCCGGTACCCGTTGAGCAGCTCGGCCGTCCCCGCGTGGGACGCCTGCGGCGGTCGTGGCTCGCGTCGGGGCATCGTCTCGGGAGGCGGTTGGCGGCGAGGGACGGCGCGGCTTACGGTGGCGGAGTCTAGCAGGGCGAGTTTCTGACCGATCCCGCGAACCGGAGCCCCGAGTGCCGAGACCGAGCGATGCTCTGACGACCGACGCGAACCCCGACCACTGGCCCGACCTGGCTCGGCGGTGGAGCCTCGTCGGGCCGCCCCTGCGCGTCTCGGCGGAGGATGCGGCGGCGTACGCCGAGTTCGCGCGGCGCATCCTCGAGCGCCCGCAGCCACCTCGCGTCCTGATCCTCGGGGTCACCCCGGAGCTCTACGGGCTCCCATGGCCGGCGGGAACCCTCCTGCGGGCGGCGGATCGGTCTGCGGCCATGGCCCGCGCCGTCTGGCCGGGTCCCCCCGAGGCGGTGCAGATCGAGGACTGGACCCGGCTTTCCTTCGCTCCCTCGTCGTTCGATCTCGCCCTGTGCGACGGCGGGCTCCACCTGCTGTCCTACCCCGACGGGCAGGCGGGCTTCGTCCGCTCGTTGCGGCGGGTGCTGGCGCCCGGCGCCCTCCTCCTGCTCCGCCTCTTCGTCCCGCCGCCCGAGGCGGAAGCCGTCGACGAGGTCCTGCGGGATCTGGGCGCCGGCCGGATCGGCAACGTGAACGAGCTGAAGATCCGCCTCGACATGGCGCTGCAACCGGACCCGGTGACCGGCGTGCGGATCGGTGACGTGTGGGAGGCGTTCGAGCGAGCCGAACCCGACCTCGACGCGCTTGCCGCTCGGACCGGATGGAGCCGCGAGAGCCTCGGCTCGATCGAGGCCTACCGAGGCTCGGAGGCGACCTACCATTTCGTCACGGAGCGTCAGGTCCGCCGGCTCTTCGAGGTCGACCCCGGAGGGTTCACCGTCGAGGCCGTGCGCGAGCCGGCCTACGAGCTCGGCCAGCGGTTCCCGCTCGTGGCGCTGCGGCGCGGCCCGGAGGACGGGGGTTGAGCGAGCAGGGACGGATCTGGGAGGCGGAGTGGGGCCCGCTCGGCGTGGTCGAGGGCCACGACGACGTGGAGGGGGTTCTCCGGTGGGCCGTCGCGAGCGATCCCGTGCACGTGGCCGTCCACCGGATCGAAGGACTCGGGGACGACCCGCCCGCCTACACCTCGCCGCACCGCCACCAGGACGAAGAGCTGAACCTCATCCTCGGCGAGGACCTCGTCTACGAGATCCGGATCGGCGAGGACACATCCTTGGTCAGAGCTCCGGGCGCCGTCTGGGTCCCGAGCGGCGTCCCCCATGCGGCGAACGCCCGGGGCGGACGCGGCCACCTCATCTGCATCCGCTTCACGCCGGGAGAGCGGCCTGCCCGCGGGACGCGCTGACGTCCGCCGTTCGACAACCGGTCCACGCGAAGGACCTCCCGCCCGATGTGCTTTGGGCGGATGCACAAAGGGTTCCGCGCAGCGCGGGGTGAACAAGTCCTTCGTGAACCGGAACCGGCGCCCAACCCGGACGATGCTCGTGCTCGCGATCGGGGCATCCATCGCTGCGCATCCGCTGCACGCCCCCGCCGCCTCGGAGGCCGGTGAGGTGCGGCCCGTCTACACCGTGATCGACCTCGGCACCTTCGGCGGCCCGCTGTCGAACGCGTTCGCGGTCAACGACCGGAGCGAGGTCGCGGGCCGCGGGGAGACGCCGAGCCTCGCGACGAAGGGCTTCTTCTGGCGCGACGGCAGGCTGACGGATATCGGGGCGCTGAACGCGAGCGGGAACGGCACGACGGGTCTCGCGATCAACGACCGGGGCGAGATCGCCGGCGACAGCATGGCCCCGGACCCGCAGTTCCAGGGGAACTCGGCGATGCCGTTCTACTGGTCCGAGGAGACGGGCATGATCAACCTCGGGCAGGATCTCACCCGGACGGGCACGGGACGCGCTCGCGGGATCAACAACAGCGGGGTGGTCGTCGGCGTCTGGCGGAAGGCCGCGTTCCGCTGGAGCCGGGCCGAGGGCTACCGGGAGATGGAGTTCCTCCCCGACGCGCTGTGGAAGCAGGCCGAGGCGCTCGCGGTCAACGACGCGGGCGTCGCGACGGGGTGGGCGACCGACCCCCAGGGTCGCGTGCGGCCCGTCCGCTGGCGGCCCGATGGCACGATCGAGCGTCTCGCCGAACACGCGACCGGATGGTACGGGCAGGGGAACGAGATCAACGCATCCGGCGCGATCGCGGGGGAGGCCGACCGGATCATCTTCGACAACGTTCGCCGGACGCGGCCGGTCGTGTGGCACCCGGACGGCTCGATCGAGGAGATCCCGCTCGTCCAGGTCGATCCGCCCCTCGACATGGGCCGGGCCGACGGGATCAACGACCGTGGCGAGATTGTGGGCATGGACTCGAGCTCGGCGTGGGGCGACGGGCGGCAGGTCGGATGGATCCGCGACCCGCAGGGTCGGAAGACCGTCCTCAACGACCTGATCGACCCGAGCGTCGGCTGGGACATCCGCATCCCGCTCGACATCAACAACCACGGCGACATCGTCGGCATCGGCAAGCTCACGAAGGACGGCGTCGAGTACCCGGGACGCGCGTTCCTGATGCGCAAGACCGTGACGGTGATCGGCGACAGCGTGCGCATCACCGGCCACGCGCGGTTCGCGGCGCCGTCCCAGCAGGTCGGGGCGTCCGACCGCGGATCGAGCCCGGCCGGACCGGCGGCACTCGGCATGGACCTCGCGTCGGCACGGCTCCAGCAGAGGGACCAGCACCACCTCGTCGCGGAGCTCGGGATCCATGACATGCCCGAGAACGTCCCTCCGGAGGTCGTCCACTACGAGTGGCCGTTCGAGATCCGCCGCGGGGGACAGGTGGTCGCCGACCTGACGCTGCAGGCGATCCGAAGCGCGCAGGCCCAGCGGCCGGGATCGCTCGATCCCGTGTTCCGCCTCCTCGAGTGCACCCCCGACCCCGCGGGCGCCCAGTGCACCCAGCGTGCGACGCTTCAGGGTGCCTTCACGTCCGAGGGCGTCCGCTTCGTGATCCCGCTCTCGGCGATCGACGGGGTCGCCGGAGGGGTCATGACCCAGGGCCGCGACGTCGTCTCGACGTCGATCGGAGCATCCGGCGTGCGTTCCGGGATCGCGGGCGACCGGATGGGCGTGTCCGACTTCACGATCCATCCCGCGACCGTCTCGCTGGGCATCGCGCCGGCGGGGACGCCGGACCACGAGGTGCCCCTCACGCGGCAGGCGACCGTCTACGCGGACGGCACCTACAGCGGCTCGGTCCCGCGCCCGACCGCCCCCGGCGAGTACGTGGCCGTCGCGAAGGCCTGCCTCGGCCCGGACAGCTGCCGGCTCGTGTCGCAC
>DATLGG010000226.1:0-10077 GCA_035540615.1 Actinomycetota bacterium
GGTGAAGCACCGGGAGGGGTTCCGGCCGTTCGCCCCCAGCGTCTTGCACGAGCGCGGCAGCGAGTTCTTCGAGGGCTACTACCCCAACCCATTCATGCTCCTCGTGCTGCCGATCGTGCCCGAGAAGCGCGATGTCATCCCGGCCGTGACCCACGTCGACGGCACGGGACGGATGCAGAGCGTCCGCCGGGAGGAGAACCCCGACTACCACCGGCTCATCTCCGAGTTCGAGCGCCTGACCGGCGTGCCCGTGGTGCTGAACACGAGCTTCAACCTCCGCGGTGAGCCGATCGTGGCGCGTCCGGAGGAAGCCCTCGAGGACTACCTGAACACGGGGATGGATGCTCTGCTGCTCGGGCGGTACGTGCTCGAGAAAGAGCCCACCTGACCGGAACGCGGGATACGGCCGGTTCATCTCGCTCGTCAGGCTTCTTGCCGGAGGTGCTTGCGCTTCCCCGCTCGAGGCGACACGATTCCGCCGTGGAGCCGGGATCACGGCTCCACGTCGATGAAAGGGGGCTCGATGGCCAGCTACGAGGGCTACTGCGTGAAGGACAAGAAGAAGGTCCAATTCGAGGGTGAGGTCGTGACGCTGAAGAACGGCCGGCAGGCGGCGAAGGGCAAGTGCCCGACCTGCGGCACGACCGTGATGCGGATCCTCGGCAAGAACGCCTGAGGCGACCGGACCCCACCCGCGCGGGGCCGGTGCGCGGGACGCCGTCTACTCGTTGAAGACGGTGTCGACCATGTGCAGGAGCTCGGTCTTGCGGAGCTCTTGCTCACGGTGCTTCGCCAGCTGATCCTTCGAGGACAGCAGCGTGTCCTGGACGGTGACGATGAAGATGTCCAGGTCGAAGGGCTTCGTGATGTACTGGTCGACGCCGAGGCGCCAGCCCTTCAGGATCTCGGGCTCCTGGCTCCGCGCGGTCATGATGATGACCTTCATCCCGTCGCGGATCCCCATCTTCTTCATCTCGTCGTAGACGTCCCAGCCCGAGATCTCGCCGCCGAGCATCAGGTCGAGGATCGCGAGGTCGAACTCCTGGCGACGCAGCAGGTCGATCGCCTCTGGCCCGGACGCCGCCTCGGAGACGTCGTAGCCGTACTGGGTCAGGGCGTGCTTGATCAGGCCGCGGATCGCGTCATCGTCCTCGACGCTCAGGATTCGTGCCATCGGAGTAGGTATCGGCGGGTCGCGGCCGATATTGAGAGCCTATCAGCGGGCCTGCTCGACGGGGCGGAGAAGGTCCTCCGGCGACCACATCGGGTTGAGCGGGGCGAGCTGACGGTGGCGAGCGGCGAGGGTCCCGATCGTGACGCGGTCGAACACCTCGCGAACCGCGGTGTGAACCTCTCCCCACAGCTCCTGGAGGCCGCAGTGGGAGGTCTGGGTGCAGTCGTCGTTCTCCGGCGCGAGGCACACCATCGGGTAGGACGGGCCCTCCATCAGGTCGATCACCTCGGCGACGGGGATCGACTCCGCCTCTCGCGCGAGTTGGCACCCACCGCCGGCGCCACGGAAGGAGCGGACGAGACCGGCCTTGTGCAGGGCGGCGAGCTGCTGTTCGAGGAACCGCAAGGGGATCCCCTGGGACGCGGAGATCTCGCGGGCGGGGACGGGGCTGCTTCCGGCCCGGAGAGCGAGCTCGACCATCGCTCGGAGCGCGTACTCCGTCTTCTGCGAGACCTTGAACATCGGACCTCCTCCGGAGTGGCCCCTTTTGGGAGTTGCCGTGAATCATATCACAGGGGTCGGATTCGGTCACGCACGACCCGGGCGGTCGAGCGACCACGTATATCATCCGGCGGATGGAGAGCTGGTTCGAGCGGCGGACGTTCCACCATGCTCGGTTCGAGGACCTCGATGAGCTGCGGCGCGCCAAGGAGACGCAGGGGCTCACGGTGTCCGTCTGCATCCCCACCCTGAACGAGGCGGCGACCGTCGGACCGATCATCGACGCGGTGCGGCGCGCGCTCGTGGAGGACGTCCCCCTCGTCGATGAGCTCGCGATCGTCGATTCCGCCTCGGACGATGACACGGCAGGGGTGGCTGAGGCCGCCGGCGCAGTCGTCTTCCAGGACCGCGACCTCGTCCCCGACCTTCCTCATCTCGGGGGAAAGGGCGACGCGATGTGGAAGAGCCTCTTCGCGCTCCGAGGGGACCTCGTCCTGTGGATCGATGCCGACGTCGAGGACTTCCACCCGCGATTCGTCTACGGGCTGCTCGGACCCCTCCTGCTCGACCCGGGGGTCGAGTACGTCAAGGGCTTCTACGAGCGGCCGCTACGGATCGGGGGCGAGACCGACCCGTTCGGCGGCGGACGCGTCACGGAGCTCATGGCGAGGCCGCTCATCAACGCCTTCTGGCCCGACCTCGCGGGGATCATCCAGCCCCTGTCCGGTGAGTACGGGGGACGCCGTCAGCTGCTCGAGCGGATCCCGTTCTTCACCGGGTACGCGGTGGAGCTGGCGATGCTCATCGACATCCTCGACGCATCGGGCCTCGACGCGATCGCCCAGGTCGACCTGCACCGGCGGACCCACCGCAACCGGAACATCGGTGACCTGAGCCGCATGGCGTACGCGATCCTGCAGGGCGCGGCGGCGCGCCTCCGCGGATCGGGCGCCCTCGCCGAAGACGCGTTCGTCGGGGGCGACCTCAGCCTCTTCGCGAAGGAGGATGGCTCGTACCGGATCCGCCCGATGGCGGTCCCGATCCACGAGCGCCCACCGGCAGCATCCGTCAGCGGGTACCAGGCCCGAGGATGAGGGCAGCGGCGGAGCGGCGCGGACGCCGCCCCCGTGTCCTCTACACCGACCTCGACGGAACGCTCCTCGGCCCCGGGGGGTCCCTGTTCGCCGGGTCTTCCGGCGTCACCGACGCCGCCGCCTCCGCCCTGACGGCGCTCCACCGAGCGGGGATCGAGGTGGTCCCGCTGTCGGGACGGACGGAAGAGCAGGTCCGGGAGGTGGCGAGACTCCTCGGAGCGACGTCGTTCATCGCGGAGCTCGGCGGCATCGTCTGGATGGGTGAGCGGATCGCTCGCTACGGCGCCCACCCCGGCCCCGGCACGCCGTACGAGGCGATGGCGCGCAGCGGAGCCGTCGCCTTCCTGCTCGAGCGATCCGCCGGGAGGCTCGAGCCCCACGCCCCCTGGGCGTTCCGCGGACGCGAGGTGACGATGCTCCTCCGTGGGCACGTCGACCCTTCGGAGGCGAACACGAGCCTCGCTGAGGCGGGCTACGGCTGGCTCCGGCTCGTGGACAACGGGCAGATCCCGGTCCCCGGTCCCACCGACGTCGTGCACGCGTACCACCTCGCGCCCGAAGGCGTCACGAAGGCGGATGCGGTCGCGGAGCACCTCCGGCGACGCGGTCTTCACGCGGGGGATGCCGTCGCGATCGGCGATGCGCCGGCCGACGCGGCCGTGGCCGATCACGTCGACGCGGTGTACATCGTCGCGAACGGCGCCGCTTCGGTGGAGGCGGCGGGAGCGGGGCGGGAGAACGTGTACGTGACGCCCTCCGAGCGGGGCGAGGGGTTCGCGGAGGCGGTGGCCCTCCTCCTGGAAGCGGCCTAGGTCCTGCGGCGTCCCTCGCCGGCCGATCCGGAGCGCTCCGGCCACGGCCACCACCGACGCGGCCGCGGCGATCGAGGCGGAGGCGCAGCCGGAGACGGAGGTGGTGGATCCTCGGGCGGCCCGGCGACCGCAGCCGACGGCGGCTCCGTCTGGGCGTCGGGTGGCGGTGGCGGCCACGTCATCCGGGTGTCCCACGCGTGCAGCGCCAGCACCTTCACCGAGGCGACCACCGGCACCGCGAGCAGCATGCCCCACAGCCCGAGCAGCGTGCCGCCCGCGAGGAGCGCGAGCATGACCGTGACCGGATGCAGCTTCACGGTCCGCGCGACGATGTTGGGGCTGAGGATGTGGTTATCCAGCTGCTGAACGATCGTGAGAGCGATCGCCGAACCCACCGCGAGCGGCACACCGGGAGCGAGGCTCAGGAGCCCTCCGCTCTGATCGGTCGTGAACGCGATCGCGATCGCGACGAGGCCGCCGATGAACGGGCCGATCAGCGGGATGAGATTGAAGAGCCCCGCCACGAGTCCGACGACCGCCCAGTACGGAAGGCCGACGATGAACAGCGCGATCGCGGAGCCGATCCCGACGGATGCCGCGACGAGCAGCTGCCCGCGGAAGAACCCGCCGAGCGCGTGGGACAGCTCGCGTGCGACGGTGTGCACCTCGTCCCGACGACGCTCCGGGATCAGCGCCTCGATCCCGCGCCGGATCTTCGGGAGGTCGACGAGCAGGTAGAAGGCGAGGATCGGCCCGAGCACCAGCACGAGGGCGACGTGGAAGAGACCGCGCGTGAACGACAGGAGGCCTCCGAGGAAGTCGAGCACCTGCCGGCCACCCGTTTCACCAGCCACATCGAAGCCGAGGCCGCCGGCGACCCCCTGCGTCCACCGCTGCAACCGGTCGACGAGGGCAGGGACCGTTTCGCCGAACTCCTGCGCCTGCGCGACGACGATGGGGATCAGGAAACGCAGCCCCAGGGCGACGATCGCGACGAAGATCGAATACGTGAGGAGCGCGCCGAGCAGGCGCGGCATCCCCCTGGCCTCCAGCCGCGAGACGATCGGGTTCAGGAGGAACACCGCGATCAGGGCGACCACGAGCGGCGGGAAGATGATCCGGATCGGATAGACGACGAACGCGAAGAACGCGATCGTCAGCGCCGACACGCCGATCGCGGCCCAGGCCACGACCCCCCAGCGCGCGGCCCGGATGACCAGAGGGGTCGCGAGCACCCGGTTCGGCTCGTCCTGCACGTGCTCATTCTGACACGCGCACCGGCGTGGGCCACGGGGAAATGGCCCGAACGGGCCATTCACCTGGTCCCGTCAGCTCCCGATGCTGGCGTATGAGGGAAGGAGGCGTCCTGCGGATCCTGGTGATCGATGATGAGCCCGACGTGCTGCTGCTCTGCCGCGTCAACCTTCATTTCGAAGGGCACGAGGTGATCGAGGCCGGCGACGGCGAGAGGGGACTCGAACGGGCCCGCGAGGAGCAACCCGACCTCATCGTCCTCGACGTCATGCTGCCTCAGCGCGACGGGTTCTCCGTGCTGCAGCGACTCACCGCCGACCCGCGCACGAGCGAGATCCCGGTCATCCTGCTGACCGCGAAGGCGCAGGAGGACGACCAGATGCGCGGCTGGCTCGCCGGCGCCGCCGAGTACGTGACGAAGCCGTTCAGCCCCGTGGCGCTGACGGACGCCGTCCGCTCGGTCCTGTCGATGACGCCCGCCGAACGATCGGCTCGGCGCGCGAAGAACCTGGCGCAGCTCTCGATCCTGCACCGCATCTAGCTCCGCTTGGAGGGCCCCCGTCGGGCCGCTGTATGGTGGAGGCGATGCTCGTCAGCGTCCCCCTTCCGGAGCCGAAACGCGCCGACGACCTCCGAGCAGCAGCCGGCGACGAGGCGATCGACCGCCTGAAGGCGGCGGCCGAGCCCTTCGCCGGGGCGCGGATCGTCCACATCAGCAGCACCGCGTTCGGTGGCGGCGTGGCCGAGCTCCTGAACACCCAGATCGCGCTCCTGCAGGACCTCGGTATCGACGCGGAGTGGCAGCTGATGGAGGGCAGCGAGGAGTTCTTCGCCGTCACGAAGCTCGTCCACAACGCCTTGCAGGGTGCGGGCGTGCCGTGGACCGAAGCGATGGAGACGACCTACCTCGATCGCGTCGCCGTCAATGCCGCCCGGTTCGACGCGTCAGCCGACTTCGTGTTCGTCCACGATCCCCAGCCCGCGGCGATGCTGACGTTCCTCGAGGAACAGGGGCGGCGCTCGGGGAAGTGGGTCTGGCGCTGCCACATCGACCTCTCGCAGCCCATGGAGGCCGTGTGGGGCTTCTTCGCCCTCCACGTCGCGCGCTACGACGCGGCGGTGTTCACCACCGAGGGGTTCGTCCGGCCCGGGCTGCCGATCCGGAGCGCGATCATCCCGCCGGCGATCGACCCGCTGGCCCCGAAGAACACCCTGCTCGACGACGACGCCGTCACCGAGATCCTGCGGGGATACTCGATCGACGCCCGGCGGCCGATCGTCACGCAGGTGTCCCGGTTCGATCCCTGGAAGGACCCGCTCGGTGTCATCGACGCGTACCGCATCGCCCGCGAGCGGATCCCCGATCTTCAGCTCGTCATGGTCGGGTCGATGGCGCACGACGACCCCGAGGGCTGGCATTACCTCGAGCGCACGGAGGAGCACCGCGCCGGTGACCCCGACATCCACATCCTGACGAACCTCCAGGGGGTCGGCGACGTGGCGGTCAACGCCTTCCAGCGCGCGTCACAGGTGGTCGTGCAGAAGTCCCTGCGGGAGGGCTTCGGCCTGACCGCCTCGGAGGCGATGTGGAAGGAGCGTCCGGTGATCGCCGGCAACGTGGGCGGCCTCCGGCTCCAGGTCGAGGAGGGGGTCACCGGCCACCTCGTGGACTCCGTGGAGGAATGCGCCGAGCGGATGATCGGCCTGCTCGAGGACGAGGAGCTCCGGGACAAGATGGGGCGCGCGGGGCGCCAGCGCGTGCAGGAGCGTTTCCTGACGCCCCGGGAGGTTCAGGATTACCTGGAGGTGCTCACGGAGCTGTGACCGCACGGCGGATCCTCGTCGCATCGAACCGGGGGCCGGTCTCGTACGTGGCCGGGGACGACGGCGCCCTCGTCCCGAAGCGCGGGGCGGGCGGCTTGGTGACGGCGCTGAGCGGGGCGGTCCAGACGACGGGCGGGCTCTGGGTCGCCTCGGCGATGAGCGCGGCGGACCGCGAGATGGCGGCCTCCACGCCGACGGGCCGCCTCGATCCCGTCGTCGACGAAGCGAAATACGCGTTGCGCCTGATCGCGGAGGATCCGCAGACGTACGACCGCTTCTACAACGGCATCAGTAACCACATGCTGTGGTTCCTCCATCACGCCCTTTGGAACCTGCCGTACGCGCCGACGCTCGACAGCGGCACGCGTGATGACTGGGAAGCGTACCGACGGGTGAACGGGCGCTTCGCTGAGGCTCTCGCCGAGGAGATCGACCGCAACCCCGCCGACGTCCTCGTGCAGGACTACCACCTCTCGCTCGTTCCCGCCGCGCTCCGGGCCAGGGCTGCCCACGCTCGGATCGCGTACTTCCATCACATCCCGTTCGCCGGCAGCGTCGAGCTCAGCCTGCTCCCCGGGTGGATCCGACGCGACCTGCTCACGGGGCTCCTCGGTGCGGATCTCGTGGGCTTCCAAGCCGCGCGCTGGGCCGAGAACTTCCTCACGGCCTGCCGGTCGCTCGAAGACGCCCAGGTGGACACGCGCCGGCGACAGGTCCGGTGGGAGGACCGCATCGTGCAGGTCGGGGTGTACCCGATCACGGTCGAGACGGATTCGCTGCTGGAGACCGCGGACAGCCCGGCGGTGGCAGCGCGGACGACCGACCTGGAGCGGTGGCTCGGGGGCCGCCGCCTGCTCCTGCGGGTCGACCGGACGGAACCATCGAAGAACATCCTGCGTGGCTTCCAGGCCTACGAAGAGTTCCTGCGCCGTTACCCCGGGTGGCGACGGAAGGTCTGCTTCCTCGCGCTCCTCAACCCCTCGAGGCAGAGCCTGCCGGAGTACCGCCGCTACACCGACGCCTGTCGCGAAGCAGCGGAAGCCATCAACGCGGCGTTCGGCGAACCGGACTGGCGTCCGGTGGAGCTTCGGATCAACGACGACTTCGACGAGGTGGTCGCGGCGTACGGGCTCTACGACGTCCTCCTCGTGAACCCTGTGCTGGACGGGATGAACCTCGTCGCGAAGGAGGGGCCGCTGCTGAACCGGCGCGACGGCGTTCTCCTGCTCTCCCGGACCGCGGGTGCCTTCGCCGAGCTGGGCCGGCAGGCGCTCGCCCTCGATCCCCTCGACGTCACCGCGACCGCGGACGCGATCAACGCGGCGCTGCGGATGCCGGCGGGTGAACGCGCGCGGCGGGCCGGCGGGCTGCGACGGGCGGCGGGCGCTGGATCGCCGGCGGACTGGGTGGCGCGCCAGATGGCGGACCTCGACCGCGCGGCGACGCGCGAGGAGTAGATCAGAGCAGCGAGCGCAAGAGCTCGACGAGTCGTTCGGGGCCTTCCACACTGGTCGTCGCGGCATCCACAACGGCCGGAGGCGTCTCCGCCGAGCGGACCGCGACCGTGACCCCGACGCAGGACGGGACCTGGGCCAGCTCGTCCACGGCGGCGAAGGCGTCGACGTCGCCAAGGTCGTCGCCGGCGAAGAGGATCGCCTGCAGCTCGTCCGCCCGCGCCACCTCCCGCACGACATCTCCCTTCGTCGGTCCACCGCGGGGAGCGAGCTCGAGGACCTGCTTGCCTTCGAGCAACCGGAGACCCGCGCGGTCGGCGAGCGGCAGGAGGCGCGAGCGCAGGAGCGAGCCCGCCCCCGGGTCGCGCGCTGCGCGGTAATGGATCGCGACGTGCGGGCCCTTGTCCTCGAGGCGGGCTCCCGGCACGGCGGCCGCGATCGTCCGAACCTGCTCGACGACCTCGTCGAGGTCGGGTCGGGGCTCGAGCGCCCAGCGGGTGGGCCCGCGCTCGTCCTCGAGCCCGTAGAGCCCGAAGCACCGAGCCGCCCCCTCGATCCGCTCCCACACGTCGGCCGCGCGCCGGCCCGAGACGACGGCGACGCTGCGGTAGCGGTGGCGGAGCTCCCGCAGCACCTCGACCCCGCCCGGCACGGGACGCGCTTCCTCGGGCGTGGGCACGATCCGTGCGAGGGTTCCATCGAAGTCGAGCAGGATCCCCGCACGCTCGCGTCGCTCCCGGATCGCGTCGATCGTCTGCGGCATCTCCGGACCCTACCCTTGCTAGACTCGGGATGCGTGCGCCGCCTCCTCCTGATCCCGCTCCTTGCGTCCCTCACGGCGTGTCTCCCAGACGAGGTGACCCTCAAGTACGGCACGGAGCCGGGACGACGCCTCACCTACGAGCTGCGCCTGCGCGCCAGGATCGACCGCACCCTCGCCGGGGAGGAACGGCGGCAGACGGTCGCCGCGACGTTCCGTGCGCAGCAGCAGATCACCGGTCGATCGCCGCAGGGGGGAGCCACCGCGCTGATGACCCTCGAGCCGCGGTCGCTGACCGTCGACGGCCGTGGGCAGCAGGTCGGCGCGCCACAGTCGTTCGAGGTGCGGATCGCCGCCGATGGCCGGATCCTGCAGATCCAACGGACGGGCGAGGGCGATGCCGCGGCGGAAGAGGCCGAGCCCGTGGCGGCACCGACGCCCGGACCACCGCTCGCCTCGCCCGCCGCGGATCCGACGCCGCAGCCGCCCGACGGAACGGACGATCCCGGGACGGGAGAGGAACAGCTGGCTCCGCTCGGGATCGACCGCCTGATCCCGCGCCTCCGACCGGTCCTGCCGGGGCGGCCGGTCAGCCCCGGAGAGACCTGGCGCTCGGTCTCGGACTTCCAGGACGAGGGCGGCCGCTTTTCCCTCGAGCTGCGCTCGCGTCTTGCGGCTCTCGGGCTGCGGGAGGACCGTCGCGCCGCCCTCGTTCGCACCACCTACTCGTCCCCCGTTCGGAGGCGAGAGATCTTCTCGAACGCCGTGACGGACATCCAGGGCGAAGACGTCGGCAGTCAGGAAGCCTGGTTCGCCCTCGACGGGTACCTGATCGAGGCCCGCGGGGATTCCGTCGGCGTGTACCGCCTCCTGTTCCGCCCGCCGGGTGGCAGCGGGGCGGGCCTCGAGCCGGTGGAGGGAAGCCTGCGGGTGCGGCTCAGCACCGAGATGCGGCTGGTCGGACGCTAGAGGGCGTCCTCGCCGATCACGACCGTCACCTGGATGTTCGGGCTGAGGTTGTTGTTGGCGGCCTCGAGGCGGGCCTCCGGGAAGAAGTCCGCGGCGAGCTGCTCCGCCGCTGCCTGCGCGTCGGGCTGGTAGAAGAGCGTCGTCACACGGTAGTTCCGCTGGGCATTGCCCACGCCGCTGATCTCGTAGCCGTACTGCTGGAGCTCGTCGGCGGCGGAAGCGGCGAGCCCCGACT
>DATLGG010000227.1:0-2925 GCA_035540615.1 Actinomycetota bacterium
ATCGAGAAGAAGTGGCCTTCCTCAGGCCGGTTCCGCAGGTGGGCGCACACCTTGCCGACGTCGAACGGCTGCTCGGGGATCAGGATCACGTCGGCGCCACCGGCGAGACCCGCGTGCAGGCCGATCCAGCCCGCGCTCCGCCCCATCACCTCGATCACCATCACGCGGTTGTGGCTCTCGGCGGTCGTGTGGAGGCGGTCGATCGCGTCGGTCGCGACCTGCACGGCTGTGTCGAACCCGAAGGTGAGGTCGGTGACGGCGAGGTCGTTGTCGATCGTCTTGGGGACGCCCACGATCGGGATCCCCTCGGCCCAGAGCTTCGCCGCGGTCCCGAGCGTCCCCTCGCCGCCGATCACGATCAGCCCGTCGATCCGCTGGGCTTCGAGCCCCTCGCGGATCCGATCCGGTCCGCCGTCGACCCGGAACGGGTCCACCCGCGAGGTGCCGAGGATCGTCCCCCCGCGATGCAGGATCCCGCGGGCGGCCCCCGTCCCGAGCTCGAGCGCGGACCCCTCGAGCACGCCCTCGTAGCCGTTCCGGAAGCCGATCAGGTGGTCCCCGTGGTGCTCCACCCCCTTGCGGACGATCGCGCGGATCGCCGCGTTCAGCCCCGGACAGTCGCCGCCCCCGGTGAGGACGCCGATCCTCGCCACATCTGCTCCTTCCCCTCGACCGGAGCCCATCCTACGTCGGCCCCCCTCGGGGCCGATAAGATGGAGGAGCCCGAACCCCCCTGAAGCCTGGAGATCCGGCATGCGGAAGATCGCACTCGCGCTCGCGGCGGCCTCGCTGGCGCTGCCGGCCCTCGCGGCACCCCCGAAGCAGCGGGACGTCGAGCGGGCGCGACAGGCGCGGGACCAGGCGCAGGCGACCGTCCGCGCGCTGACGGCCGAGGCGGCAGCCCTGACGGAGCGGTTCCACGAGCTCGGCGCGCGGGCCGACCGGGCGGCTGCTCGGGTCGTCGACGCCTACCGGGCGGAGCTCGAGCTCGAGGGACAGATGGCCGAGGCCCGAACCACGCTGAACGAGCGAGCGAGCGCCGCCTACCGGATCGGCCCGGCGGCGATGGTCTCGGTCTTCCTCGGCTCCGACAGCCCCGCCGACTTCCTCGCGAGCCAGGAGCTGATCGAGCACGCGATCTACGGCGACATCCGCGAGGCCACCGAGATCCTCGAGCGCTCCGAGGAGGCCACGGCGCGGCGGGCACAAGTCGAACGGGAGCGCCAGAAGCTCCTCCTGCGCCACCGGCAGCTGCAGGAGCTCCGCGCGCAGATCGAAGATCGCCTCGTGCGGGCGGAGTCGGCCGCGAAGGCCGCTGGTCTGCGGCTCGCCGCCGTGCAGGAGGCGCGGAAGCGCTTCCTCGCCGAGCAGCAGGCCCAGGAGGAGGCCGTGCGCCTGATCGGCGGCGTCGACCAGTCGGAGCTGCTGAAGCTCCTCGGGCCGAACGGCGGTCGCGGCTGCGAGATCCCGCCGAGGCTCCGGAACACCGGCCGGACGATCTCCGGCACCGCGTCCTGGTACGGCTGGGACTTCGCCGGCCGGCCGACCGCGACGGGCGCGACGTACGACCCGCGGCTGTTCACCGCGGCCCACAAGACCCTGCCGCTGAACTCGTTCATCCGCGTGCGCTGGAACGGCCGCTGCGCGATCCTGCTCGTCAACGACCGCGGGCCGTTCCACGACGACTGGATCCTCGACCTCTCCCAGGCCGCCGCCCGTTACCTCGGCTATGAGCGCTCGGGTACCGCCGAGGTCACCGCCGACCTCCTCGCCCGCCGCTAGCCGAGGCCGGAAGCCTCCCGGCATGCCGCACGTGCTGTCGATCGATGCGGGCACGACCGGCGTCACGGCGCTGCTCGTGCGGGAGGACGGCGAGATCGCGGCGCGCGGGTACCGGGAGTTCCCGCAGTCGTTCCCGCGGCCGGGGTGGGTCGAGCACAACCCGGAGGACTGGTGGCGGGCCGCCCTCGCCGCGACGGGTGAGGCGCTGGCCCACGCGCGACTGGCGCCGCGCGACGTGACCGCCGTCGGCATCACCGACCAGCGTGAGACGACCGTCGTCTGGGACCGCCGGGACATGCGCCCGCTCCACCCCGCGATGGTCTGGCAGGACCGCCGAACCGCCCCGCTGTGCGAAGAGCTGCGTGAGGAAGGGTGGGAGGAGCGCATCCGCGAGCGGACGGGCCTCGTGATCGATCCGTACTTCTCGGCCACCAAGCTCGCCTGGCTGCTCCAGGAGGTCGACGGCCTGCGCGCGGAGGCCGAGGGAGGCCGCGCCGCCTTCGGGACCGTCGACTCCTACCTGATCGCGCGCCTCACCGGCGGCCGCGTCCACGCCACCGATCACACGAACGCCTCCCGCACGATGCTCTTCGACATCCACCGCCTGGACTGGGACGACGACATACTTGAGCGCCTCCGGATCCCGCGGACGATGCTCCCCGAGGTCCTCCCGTCGAGCGGCGCCTTCGGCACGACCGACCCCGACGCGTTCCTCGGCATCGAGGCCCCGATCGCGGGCGTCGCCGGCGATCAGCAGGCGGCCTTGGTCGGCCAGGCGTGCTTCTCCCCCGGCGACGTGAAGAACACCTACGGCACCGGCTCGTTCGTCCTGCTCAACACCGGCGAGCGCGCGACGGTCTCGCGCGAAGGCCTGCTGACGACGATCGCCTACTCCGACGCCGACGGCGCGCGCTACGCGCTCGAGGGGTCGATCTTCGTCACCGGCGCCGCGATCCAGTGGCTGCGCGACGGCCTCGGCATCCTGGAGCGCTCCTCCGACGCCGAGCCGCTCGCCCGCACGGTGCCCGACACCGGCGGCGTGTACTTCGTCCCCGCGCTGACGGGCCTCGGCGCGCCGTGGTGGGATCCCTACGCGCGCGGAACGATCGTCGGCATCACGCGAGGCACCACTCGCGCCCACCT
>DATLGG010000228.1:0-4435 GCA_035540615.1 Actinomycetota bacterium
CGAGCCCGCTCGATCCTTTCGCGCTCGCGCTCGCTGCCGTCCGTCGTGGACGGACGCTGCGCTTCCTCGCGGCCGCGGAGTTCTTCGAGCGGCCGATCAAGGGCTGGTTCCTCCGCGGGCTCGCGCAGATCCCGGTCCGGCGGGGAACCGGTGGACGTTCGGCGCTGGACGAGGCCGTCCGAACCCTCGCGGCGGGCGCGGCCGTCGGGATCTTCCCCGAGGGCCGGGTCGGAGAGGGCATGGAACTCGCGCGCGGCAGGACGGGGGTGGCGAGGATCGCGTTGCGTAGCCGAGCGCCGATCGTTCCCGTCGGGATCTGGGGGACGCAGGAGCGCTGGCCCCGGTCCGGCCCGAGACTGGGGCCGCCCGTGCGCCCGGGTCTGGCGGTCGTCGCCGCGCCGGCGATCACGCCGGTCGGAGATCCCACCTCAGCCGCCGACCAACGGGCCCTGATCGACCTCGTGATGGGCGCGATCGGCCGCGCGTTGGATCAGGCCCGGAAGCGTGCCGCTCTTACTCCTCCGCCGGGAGGCAGTACTCGGGGATGAGGTACTCATCCTCCTCCTCCGGATCCTCTTTCGGCTTGAGCACCGGCTCGTAGCACAGGGCGTGTCCCTGGTTCGAGTTCCCCTCGAGGAACGTCGCCTCGGCCACCTCGTCCTGGAACGGGCCCTTGTAGCGCAGGATGTAGAGCCCGTTGCGGACATCCACGACGTAGATCAGGCCGTCCCGCACGATCGGGTAGCTCCACATCACGATCTTGTCGAGGCCGGCGGAGAGCATCGGGTCCTCGGTGACGACGAACGGCAGCGGGGTGGGACGGAACTCGGCGAGCTGCTTCGGTGAGGCCGGATCGCTCAGGTCGATCGCCTGGAGCCCGCCGGAGTGCCACGTCACGAGGCCGACGTTCGGCGTGAAGGTCGGGTTGTGGGCGGAGTACGACGCCGCAGGGCTCGGGTCGACCGGCTGGCAGTACGAGGCCTGGTTCTCGGCGAGCTTGTACTCCGCGCGGACCTGCGGACGCGCTGGGTCGGCGATGTCGATCAGTCGGCCCCAGCCCCAGGGGCAGCCGTGCGGCCCGAGGGCGCGCGCGGCCGTGCCGTAGACCTCGTCGAAGACGGCGACCCACTCCTTCCCCCAGACCTTGACGGCGCTGTGCGCGCCCGGACCGTCCCAGGTGGGACGCGTCCCCGTGATCGGTCGGTACTGTGGGTTCGGCGTGGCGCTCGTGAACTCGGAGACGTCGCCCATCCCGAACCCGCCGGTGAGCAGTGCGAAGTACGCGCGCTTCCCGTCGTTGCTGACCGAGAGGGAGTGCGCGCTTCCACCCATGAGGTGCGAGCCGTTGCGCAGCTGAACCGGCGCGCCTCCGGTCCGGAGCGGCGAGATGTCGAAGATCGAGAAGCTCGAGCCGCTCGCGGGGGTGTTGAAGATGAGCGCCCGGTTCGGGTCGAAGGGGTCTTCCCACAGGAAGAACTCGTGCGTCCCCGGGGTCCATTGACGGATCAGCTTCGGCGAGGTCGCGTTCGCTCCCGAGATGTCGTAGGCGCGGAAGTTGTTCGCCGGCGAGGCCGAGGTGCACCAGTGGATCTGGGAGCTGCAGTTCGTCCGCAGGACGATCAGGATGCCCTGCGAGCGCCAGACCCGCAGCTCGCGGGAGGACTCACCGCTGTTCCCCTCGTCCGGCGTGGTGACCTGGCCCACCACCCGCGGCGCCGCGGGGTTCGAGATATCCACGATCATGATCCCGCCGTTCGTCAGGTTCTGGCTCCCCGGCTTCCCGTCGGTCCGGCTGCCGACGTACGCGTAGTTCCCGTGGATCGCCAGAGCGGCGTTCATCCCCCGGTTCCCGAGGGGCTCGTGTCCGACGAGCTCGAACGACCCGGGAGGGGTGGTGGACGAGCGCTGGGTCGTGGGAGCCCCGGCCGCGGCGGCGGCCGCGTACGGCAGACCCGCGACGACCAGCGTGAACCCGGCGAGCACCAGCAGAACCCTGCGCATGGATGACCTCCTCGATGGGATGCCGAAGGGTTCGCCGCCGAGACCGCCGGGTCCTGCCGAAGAGGTTGTTCAACTGCACAAAACGGGCGGTGGGGCGGCCAGGACTCGAACCTGGGACCGACGGATTATGAGTCCGCTGCTCTGACCGACTGAGCTACCGCCCCCGAGCGAGTATATCGACCGGTTTGCGCCGGTCTTCCGTCGGGAAAGAACGTCGCCCACGACGGATCGGAGGTGGGCGGATGCGGACGGAGGATCTCGTGCTCGAGGAGCAGCCCTACCGATCCCCCGACGACGAGGGGATGGAGCGCGGGCCGGAGCCGGGTGGCGGCATGGAGCCGGGCGGCGGCACGGGCGAAGAGCAGGAGGGCGAGGAAGGCGGCACGAGCGAAGAGCAGGAGGGCGAGCAGGGCGGCCAGGGCGAGGCCGGCTCCCCCACCTGATCCACGCGCGGTCTATCGCTCGCGTTCGACGCCACGGTCCAGCACCTGGGCCGTGGCGTCGCCGTTCCCGGCCACCGAACGGTCCTGACGATCCATCCGGTGCAGGGCGACGTCGACCGCCATCCAGATCGTCTTCGACCACGGATAGAAGACGACCGGCACCACGAGGTTGACGAGCGCCGCCGTTACCGTAAGCGCCACCCACGGCACCTCGGGCCAGAACGCGGCCATGCCGCCGAACAGGACGACGAGGAAGGCGACCGAGGTGGCGGCCGTGTTCACGATCAACGCGCCGACCCAATACCCCTCCTCCCGCTCGAACCGCAGGCCGCAACCCGGACAGCGCTCGAGCATCGTGAACCAACGCCGGAACAGGCGGCCCGTGCCACACCGAGGGCACCGCTTGAGAAGTGCGCGGCCGAACGCGCGGAGCATGACAGGCACGCTAGCAGGCGGTGGGAGTGAAGGTGACGCTGGTCCAGGCTGACCGCCAGTCGCCGGATACCGCCGCGAGACGATACGTGTAGGACTCCCCGGTCACCACCGGTCCGTCGGACTCCGAGGTCTTGGTCCTCGGCGTCAGCGTGCGGTCGACCTGAAGAGCTTCTCCCTGCCACCGCTGAAGCCGGTAGCCCTCCGCGAAGCTCGAGGGTGTCGCGGTCCAGCTGAGCGATGCGCGCGCCGTCGCTTCGGGCCGCAGCGCGACCAGCTGGGCCACCCAGTCGAAGCCCACGTTGCTCGAGGTCGCCCGTCGGTCCCCCGTGGCGCCCGGACCCACGAAGGCCTCGTCCGCGACCCCAACCGTCACGCTGCCGCTGCCGCCTCCCGAATTGAGGTTCCAACGCGAGGACATCCCCGAGGGGAGCGTCATCGTTACCTGACGGAGCGCGTAGGCGGCGACGAGCCGGGTGTTGGGGGTCTCCGTGCGGATCGAGGGCGCGTCCATGTTCGCGACCGCGCCGGTCCCGCCGGCATGCGCATCGACCGGGTTCGACTGGTTGACCCCCGTGTAGGCGACGATCCCGCCTGCGGCCCGGCCGGTCGAGGCAGAGGTCCAGGTGTAGCTCGACGGCTCGGAAGCGCCGGCGACCTTGAGGTAGAGCGCTTGCAGGACCTGCGTCCCCGCGGCGTCCTGTCGGATGGAGGACCAGCCCTCGGGCGCGGCGACGGACGTCGCGGCCCCTGTCCTGATCGCGACCTGAGCGAGGAGAACGTCGCCCGACGCCACCCCCGAGGGCCGGGCGATCGAGAGCGACCCGGCCGAGCCGCTGCCGGAGGTCGAGGAGCGGACGCCCACCGTGGAGGACTGCTCGCACGTGCGGCGGACGGTGAGGTCGGAGGGAGGAGCCAGCGTCGCCGTGGCGAAGCTGTTCTCCGGGTTGCGCGCCTCGCTCGAGAAGGACGCCCAGGTGGCTCCGATGCTGCCGCCGGCGATCCCAGCCAGCGCGAGGAGGACCCCCACGACGAGTCCGGCCGGCTGGCGTCGGCTCGAGCGTCGAAGGGCGACTCCCCTGCGGGTCATCGCGCCCAGATCCTCCGCAGGGCGACGATCGAGAGAACGAGGAAGCCGGCCGCGAGGAGCGCCGCGCGCACCGGCGCGGTGGCGAACACGGCGAGCACGTACCCTGCACGCGGAACGCGGAGCGCCATACGCCCGATGCGCCCGTCGCGTTCCACCGACCAGCGTTCGACTCCCGTGTTGGCGTCCCCACGTGTCACGAAGCCGAACGAGGTCGCCGCGCGCCGGACCTCGACGACCCGGTGGGTCACAAGGTCGTCCCCGCGGGAGGGGTCCCGGAACGTGACCACCTCCCCGCGCTTCAGCAGCGCCGGCGGCACCATCCTGGTGAAGACCACGTCACCGGTTCCGATGGCCGGCTCCATGCTGCCGCTCCGGACGACGAGCGGTCGGAGGCCGGATGCCAGCATGAGACCCAACACCGTGAACGTGAGGAGCGCGAGCGCGAGCATGGCGCGGGAGAACCCGCGCC
>DATLGG010000229.1:0-6723 GCA_035540615.1 Actinomycetota bacterium
GCGGAGACCGAGGAAGTCCATCTTCAGCAGGCCGAGCTCTTCGACGTGGTGCATGTCGAACTGCGTCACGATCCGCTTCGAGTCGTCGCGGGAGTCCTTCGAGAGCTTGAGCGGCAGGTAGTTCACGAGCGGCGCGTCCCCGATGACGACGCCGGCGGCGTGGACGGAATCCTCACGGCGGAGGCCCTCGAGCGCGCGGGCGGAGTCGATGATCTCCCGGGCCTCGGGCTCCTTCTCGTACGCCTCCCGCAGCTCCGTGCTGTCCTTCAGTGCCTTGTCGATCGGCGCGTCGCGTCCGAGGACGGCCGCCGGGTACATCTTGCAGAGGCGGTCGCCGACGCTGGCGGGGTACCCGAGGACGCGAGCCGAGTCGCGGATCCCCTGCTTCCCCTTGATCGTCTGGAACGTGACGATCTGCGCCACGTGGTCGCTCCCGTACTTCTGCGCGACGTAGCGGATCACCTCGTCGCGCCGGCGCTCGTCGAAGTCCATGTCGATGTCAGGCATCTGCTTGCGCTCGGGGTTGAGGAACCGCTCGAAGATCAGCCCGTAGCGCAGCGGGTCGATGTCGGTGATCCCGAGGCAGTACGAGACGACGGAGCCGGCGGCCGACCCGCGGCCCGGGCCGACGCGGATCCCGCGCTCGCGCGCGAACCGGATCAGGTCCCAGACGATGAGGAAGTACCCGGCGAACCCCATCGAGGCGATGATCGACAGCTCGTGCTCGACCCGGTCCAGCACCTCCGGCGTCGGCTCGCCGTAGCGCCGGCGCGCGCCGTCGAGGACGAGGTCCCGCAGGTGCGCCTCGAGGCTCCTGCCCTCGGGGGCGGGGAACCGCGGGAAGCGAAGCGGGGATCGGTGCTCGACCGCGGCGTCGAGGTCGGGGATCGGCTCGACGGACCCGGCGATCTCGAGGGTGGCGTCGCAGGCCTCGGGGACATCGCGGAACAGATGCCGCATCTGCTCGGCCGACTTCACGAAGAACTCCTCGGTGTCGAACCGGAGGCGGTTCGTGTCGGCCAGGACCTTGCCGTGCTGTTGGATGCAGAGCAGGACGTCGTGCGCCCGGGCATCCTCCTTGTGGGTGTAGTGGGTGTCGTTCGTCGCGACGAGGGGGATCCCGAGGTCCCGCGCGATCCGCAGGAGCACCGGGTTCACACGGTGCTGGTCCTCGAGGCCGTGGTCCTGGAGCTCGATGTAGAAGGCGTCCGGGCCGAAGATGTCGCGGAACCGCGCCGCGGCCTCGAGCGCCTTCCGCTCCTGGCCCGCGAGGATCTGCCGGCAGACCTCCGAGGCGAGGCAGCCCGAGAGCCCGATGAGCCCTTCACGGTGCTCGGCCAGCAGCTCCTTGTCGATGCGCGGCCGCGTGTAGAACCCCTCGAGGTGAGCCGCGGTCACGAGCTTCAGGAGGTTGCGATAGCCCTGCTCGTTGCGGGCGAGGATCGTCAGGTGGCGGTACTTCTCCTCGCTCTCCCCGGGGTTGCGGTCGAACCTCGAGCCCGGAGCGACGTAGGCCTCCACCCCGATGATCGGTTTGACCCCCGCCTTGACGCCGGCACGGTAGAAGTCGAGGGCGCCGAACATCGTGCCGTGGTCGGTGACCGCGAGCGCCGGCATCCCCATGCGGGCGGCGGACTCGAACATCGCATCGATGCGGCTGGCCCCGTCGAGGAGCGAGAACTCGCTGTGCGTGTGAAGGTGGACGAAGCTCTTCGTTGCCATGCCTCGGTTGCCTGCGGATGGCGGGGAAGCCCTTGAACCGGACCGGAGCCGAGTATAGGCTGGGTCCCGACGGAATTACAAGTATGTCATTCTATCCACAGGTTTTCCACACCCGACGGGACCGATGAAGCTCTCCTACTCCTCTCTCAACACCTACGAGACGTGTCCGGCGAAGTACCGCTTCCAGTACGAGGATCGGCTGTCGGCCTCCCGTTCCCCCGCCCTTGCCTTCGGCGACTCGCTCCACCGCGCGCTCCAACGGTTCCACGCACGACCGGTCCCGGTGGCGCCGTCGCTCGAGGAGCTCTGGCAGTTCCTCGAGGACGAGTGGGTCTCCGACGGCTACCGCGACGAGGTGGAGGAGCGTCCGTACCGTGACCACGCGCGACAGGTCCTCGCCGAGTACCACCGGCAGAACGCACACGCCTACCGGATCCCCGCCGCCCTCGAGTTCCGCTTCGAGATCGAGGTCGAGGGGGTGACGCTCACGGGGGTCATCGACCGGCTCGACCGCCTGCCCGGGGGAGGCTACGAGATCATCGACTACAAGACGAACCGTCGGCTCCCCCCGAGGAAGGTCGTCGAGCGGGACCTCCAGCTCTCGATCTACGCGCTCGCCGCTCGTGAGGTGTGGGGGATCGAGCCGGAGCGGCTCACCCTCTACTACCTCCTTCCCGGGGAGCGGTTCACCACGACGCGCTCCCCCGCCGACCTCGACGCCCTCCGGGGGCGGCTCGCCACGGCCGCCGAGCGCATCGAGGCGGGGATGTTCGAGCCCCGCGAGAACCGCCTGTGCGGCTGGTGCGACTTCCGGCCCCTCTGCCCGCTGTTCCGGCACCTCTACCGGAAGGATGAAGCCCCTCGGATCGCGGAGGTCGTCGACGAGTGGGTCGCCCTGAAACGCGAGGACCGGGAGCGGACCCGCCGCCTCGAGGAGCTGGGAGCGATGATCCGCGCCTACGCCGAGGAGCACGGGCTGGGGCAGCTCTTCGGGGAGGACGGCGCGGTGAAGATCGTGGAACGGATCGAGACGGCGCCAGACCCGGAGGCGGTGCGCCGAGCCCTCGAGCCCCTGGGACTGTACGACTCGGTGATCTCCGTCGACCCGCGGAAGCTGCAGGAGCTCTTCGAGCGCCGGGTGCTCCCTCCCGATGCGGAGGAGAGCCTGCTGTCAGGCCGCGATGAGGTCCGGAAGGTGAAGGCGCTCCACCTGCGCGACGCCGATCGCGCAGGCCGCCGCTAGCCCGTTCGCAGCACGTGGACCAGGGTCAACAGGACAGCCGCCGTCACAGCCATGGTCGTCAGCAGGAACAGCGCGCGTCCGGTCACGGGATCCTCTCTCTGAAGGGTGCAGAGAGGGGCGGCCTGACGGCCGCCCCTCTCTCGTGCTCCCTCCCTACTTGGTGAACTTGAAGTTCGCGCGCCTGATGGTGCCGTCGAGGAACCTCATCACGAGCTGACGGCAGCCCGTGCCGGTGGCGAAGGCCTTGTCCGTCTTCCAGACGTACGTGTAGGTGTCGGACACCGAGTCGTAGGTCAGGCTGTTGGCCGTTGCCGCAACCGTGGTCTCGATACCGTCGAGCTGTGCCGCCGAGTCGCACGCGATGCTCTCAGGCTTGGGGAAGCCGGCGGAGAAGATGTTCGTCCCCTTGTCACCGCCGAGGCTGAACTTCACCGGGACCGCGCTGCCAGCCTTGACGACGTTCCAGGTCGGCACGTTGTCCACCGGCTGCTTGAACGGCGCTGCGGCGATCAGCCATCCCGTGATCGTGAAGCTCCCGGCGGGGTGCGCCAGAACGAGCACGTGGTTGGTGCTCGAGGTGGCCAACGTGCCCAGATCGAAGGCGTAGCTTCCCACCGTCTCTCCAGGGGCGCGACCCAGGGAGCCCGTAACCGCCAGCGCCTCGCTCAGCGCATAGGTCAGGGCGGGATCCGAGGCACCGAAGATCTTGCTCTGGCCAGGGTCTGGCGTAACGGTGACGGGCTTCGGCGTGATCGAGAAGCTCACGACGGTCGCCGACAGCGCCAGCGTGTGGTTCCCGCTCGTCGTCACGAGGCTGCCCAGGTTGATCGCGTAGGTCCCAACGTCTTCTCCCGGGACACGATCGAGAGCTCCGTTCACCGGAACCGACTCGCTGAGCGTGTACGCGAACGCCGCGGGGTCCGCTTGGCCGTAGACCTTGCTCTGGTTCGCCGTCGGCAGCACCGTCACGGTCTTCGGGGTGATCGAGAAGCTGTAGCTCCCTTCGGCAAGGCTCAGGCTGTAGTTGGACCCAGCCGAAAGACTCCCCAGGCCGATCGCGTAGTCACCGACGTCGTCCCCGGCCGCGCGGCTGAGAGCGCCCGAGAACACGTCGCCGAGCCCCTCGCTGTTGGAGAAGGTGAGCACCGGGTCGGGGCTGCCGTACACCTTGCCCTGACCTGAGCTCGGAGTGATCGTGACCGGCTTCGGGGTGATCGAGAAGCTCACGGTCGTCGCCGACAGCGCCAGCGTGTGGTTGGTGCTCGAGCTCGCGAGGCTGCCGAGGTTGATCGCGTAGGTACCCACGTTCTCCCCCTCGGCGCGGGCGAGGGCTCCGGTCGTCGCGACCGCCTCGCTCAGCGTGAAGGTGAGCACCGGGTCGAGTGCCGTACCGAACACCTTCGACTGGTCACTGTCCGGCGTCACCGTGACGCTCTTCGGGGCGATCACGAGGGTGCCTGTTGCCGGCGTCGCCGCGTAGTCGTCGTGGTTCAGGGACGCGGAGACCAGGTAGCTGCCGGCGTTGGTCGGTGTCGAGGGGGACCCGTCGTACGTGATCGATACGCCGGACAGTCCGGCAGGGGTGGTCGTTGCCGTCGCCGCCTGCGGTGACCCGGTGTAGGTCTTGCTCAGGCCGGAGAGATGGATCGTGGCCGCGGCCTTGCCGGCCGTGACCGACTGGGAGATCTCCGGCGCCGGGTTGTAGTTCGTGTCGCCGGCCTGGCTGGCCTTCACGAGACAGGCCGTGGTGCCGCTCGTCATCGTGACGACGCCTGACAGGATCGAGCAGCCGCCACTCACGGAGATCGCCGGAGAGAGACCCGACGTGGCCGTCGCGCCCGGGGTGAACGTGCCGCCGAACAGGGCGGACGCCGGCACGGTCCCCGCAGTGAACGAGAGGGTCTGGTTGGCCTTGCTCACGGTCAACGCGGAGGCGTTCGTTCCCTCGCTGCTCGTGTGCGTCCCGGTGTTGCTCGAGGTGAAGACCGCCCGGACGCTGTAGGCCGTGCTGCTGGCGTTCAGGCCGTGGTTGAGCCCCGAGAGCGTGGCGATCCCCGTCGACTGGGCGTAGGAGACGGTCCCCGCCGCGGGAGTGCTGCTGCCGTTCACGAAGAACGAGACGCTCCCCGGCGAGTTGGCCGGCGAGACGGTCGCCGAGAGGTTCGTCGTCCCCCCGAAGACCGAGGCGGAGGCGGTGATGCTCCCGACGCTCGTGGTGGTCGGGGCAGCCGTGGTCACGTAGTTGGCCATGTAGTCCTGGATCCCGCTTCCAGCGAACCCAGGGAGACAGATCGTGAGACTCGACGACGACCACCCGCCCGGCCCGGTCCATCCGCTGAACGTTCTGGTTCCCACGGTTGCCAGCGCCGTGACCTTCACCGACTGCGTCGCCTCGGCGGCCAGGACGAGGGTGCTGTTGGTGTGCCCGATCGTGGTGGTGCCCTGGTCGAACCTCTGCCCGTTCGAACAGTTCGTGCCGTTGTGACGGGACCAGTCCGCGTCGAAAGACGCCTGGGAGTGATTCACCTTGAAGCGCAGGTTCCCGTCGGTGAAGGTGGTTCGTGCCGTGCCGGAATCGGCGGTCGCCACGACCAGATAATCGGCGACGAACCAGTCCGGGAGGCTGAAGGAATCCTCGATCTGCCCGTCGCTGTCGGCAGTCACGTCGACGGTGCGGGACCACTTCTGCTCGCGGATGCCGTCGTCGTCAACGAAGATGTTGACGTTCTCGCCGGGGAGCCAGTCCCCGCCCGTGAGCGTGACGAGCTCGCCGGGAACGTAGTCCTCCTTGTCGCTCTTGATCCAGGGGTTGTTCTTGGGTGCCGCCGGAGCGGGCGCCTGCTCGGCCTCTCCACTCGATCCTTCCGCGGGAGACTCGGCTCCTGAGCTCGAAGATCCCGGAGAGGAGGGTTCGGCCGCCTCTTCCACGACGCTTTCCTCTACGACCTCGGCGACCTCGCCCTGCTCGACGGGCTCTTCCTGCCCGAGGGCAGGCAGGACCGTGCCGAGGACCGTCGCGACCAGCGCGAAGGCCAGGAGCATCGTTCGTGTGCGGCTGCGACGCTCGCGTCCGCGATCAACGCGCGATCCGAACGCCCATCCATCCGCAGGGAGCTTGTCGGACATGTGTTCCTCCTCTTCCTCGGGCTGCGGCCGACGGGCGTCGTGCCGCTGTCGGTCGATTGTCCGAGGGCCGAGGGGTCCACGGCATCGCCAGGATTGGCCGAAACTTGATACTCAAGGTTGACCGTTCCGGGTGGGGCGTCCCTGCCCCCAGCACGGATCGGGCCCCCCCAAGGTTCTGGGAGGGCCCGAGCTCGGTCGTGCGGGTCTTCGTTGACTACTGGCGACGCGTTTCACAGCTCCTGAAGCTGTCCAGGTCACCGCCACCGAAGCAGCTATCCCGTCCTGCGCCGCCCCGGAGGGAGTCCTTCCCGGCGCCGCCGTACAGCGTGTCCTTACCGGCGCCACCGATCAGGATGTCGTTGCCGCCCTTCCCGTAGATGGTGTCGTTGCCCCCCAGCCCGCAGATGATGTCTCGGCCAGGCGTTCCTCGGAGGGTGTTTGCTCCTGCGCTGCCGACGATGTGGTTCCCAGCGGCAGATATGCCCGGACACCTGATGATCACCACTCCAGCCACGAGGTCCAGCTCGAGAGGGGCCGAGCTCGTGCTGCTGTAGTTGTCGTCAGCCGCCTTGTGAGCGGTGATGGAACACGTGCCCGTGCCAGAGCTGATCACGACCTTGCCCGAATCGGCT
>DATLGG010000230.1:0-2363 GCA_035540615.1 Actinomycetota bacterium
GGTGCCCATCTCGTAGAGGAGCTGCTCGGTGACGGTGTGCACCGAAACGAGCCCGCCCGTCTTCGGGTGCTTCGTGACGACGAACGTGCCGTCGGCGTTCGCTTCGATCAGCGGGAAGCCGAGGTCCTGGTAGCTCGGGACCTTCTCCCAGTCGGTGAAGTTGCCGCCCGTGCACTGCGTGCCGCACTCGATGATGTGTCCGGCGATGACGCCGGAGGCGATCTTGTCCCAGTCGTCGAACGACCAGCCGAACTCGTGGATCATCGGCCCGAGCGTCACCGCGGTGTCGGTCACGCGGCCGGCGATGATCACGTTCGCCCCCATCGAGAGCGCCTTCACCACCGGCGCCGCGCCCAGGTAGGCGTTGGCGGACACGACCTGCGAGCGGACCTCGGAGAGCGGACGGCCGGTGTCCATGTGCTTCAGGGGCTCGCCGGCCTCGAGGAGGCGGTCGAGGTCCCCCATCAGGTCGTCGCCGATGATCACGCCGACCTTCACCTTGTCGGCGACGCCGAGCTCCTTCGCCAGCGCGTCGACCGCGTCGCGGCACGCGAGCGGGTTCACGCCGCCTGCGTTCGCGATGATCGTGATGCCCTTCTCCACGCAGGCGGGGAGGACTTCGCGGAGCTGCACGAGGAAGTCCTTCGCGTAGCCCGCCTTCGGGTCCTTCGCCTTCTGCTTCTGGAGGATGGCCATGGTGACCTCGGCGAGGTAGTCCATGACCAGGTAGTCGATCTTTCCGCCGCGCACCTGGCGGCCGGCGGCGGTGGGGTCGTCGCCCCAGAAGCCGCCGGCGTTGGCAATGACGATGCGATCGCGCATGCGCGGGAACCTACTACGCCGATTCTTCGGCGTGCCAGATGATCGGCGAGGGAGCGATTCGAGCCCTGAAGCGGACTCCGCGAGCAGGACGGGGGCCCGCGCTCGCGGAGACGGTCAGCGCTGCCAGAGGCCGTGTTGCACGTTCCCCTGGATCACGATCGCGAACGTGCCTCGCACGCCCTGCCGCGTCGGGCCGTAGGCGACGAGGGCGCCGGCGTCCGCGGCGGCCTTCACGGCGCGCTCGATGTCGTCCACCTCGAGATAGGTCCGCATCGTCGCGCCCTCGTGCGCGGCGAGGGGCTTCCGGATGCCGATCAGCGTGCCGTCGGGCCGCATCGCGACCCGCGCGTGTCCGAGATCGGGGTCGGGTTCTCCGAACGACAGGCCGTGCATGCGTTCGTGAAGCCGGATGAGCGAATCGGCGTCCTCGCTGACGATCTCGAGGTAGTGGATGGACATCGGGCGACTCCCAGCGGCTCGGGCTCTCGTGGCGCGGCGGGCTCCGCCGGTTTCCGGATCCCGCCGCGAGAGGTACGAGACGTATCCTAGACCGCCCGGTAGAGGCGCGCGCCCAGCAGGACACCGGCCATGCCCAGGACCGGCACCCCGAGGAGTGACCAGACGGGCTTCATGCCCCATTCGCCCACGATCGACACCGCCGTGAGCGGCGCCATGATCGCGACGAGCGCCGCCGCATGCCGCATCGGACGCGACCGGGCCACGAACGCGCAGACCCAGCCGCCGGCGACCGAGACGAGCGGAACCCAGGCGAGCTCCGCATAGAGCAGCCAGCTCGGAGGCGTGGTGTAGGTCGCCGGATCGGGGAGCTTCCCGCCCCACGCGAAGAACACGACGAAGGTGAAGAAGATCGAGACGCCGATGAACATGGCGAGGTAGCCGGCGACGACGGCGAGGATCGAGCGGATCATGACGGGTTCCTTTCGTTTGCCTCTCTCGCCATCAAGGACGTCCGTCCCTCCGCGCGATCGCGGAAATTATTTGGCCAGGTCCTTCAAGGACTTGGCCCACCCCTCCAGGTCGGAGATCGTCTCGCGGACGAGCTCGGGGCGCGCTTCGAGCCGTTCCAGGACGGCCTTGAGCGCCCCGCGCGCGCGGTGGACCCGGTTGATCGCCGCGCTCTTCGTCGCGCCGAGGACGCGGGCGACCTCCTCCATCGGAAGCTCCTCCCAGTAGTACAGCTCGAGCGCGAGCTGATCGTCGAGCGGCAGCCGCCGCAGAGCCTGGAGGAGCAGCGTCTGCTCTTCGCGCCGCGCGAGGAGCTGCGACGCGCGCGTGGCCTGGTCCTCGAGGGTCATCGCGTCCGGATCGAACGGGTCCCCCTCGCGGCGCGCCCGCCGGAACGAGTCGTAGAGCTCGTTGCGCGCGATCGTGAAGAGCATCGCGTCCACCCGGCCGATCTCCACGCCCGCCTTCGCGGCCTCGAAGAGCTTCAGGAACGTCCGCTGGACGAGATCGGGGACGTCGGCCGAAGTCTTCCGTCCGAAGAAGCTCGCGACCCGGTCGGCGTAGCGGGCATACAG
>DATLGG010000231.1:0-6987 GCA_035540615.1 Actinomycetota bacterium
AACGGGCCGGCGTGTTCCCTGGCCGTCGCGTGAGGAGCTCCGCGAGGCTCGGAAGGTCCTCGACGAGCTCGGGCTCGGAGCGGTCGCCGGCCGGCACATCCGCGAGCTCTCGGGCGGCCAGCAGCAGCGCGTCTTCATCGCCCGTGCGCTCCTCGGCCATCCGCGTCTGCTGCTGCTCGACGAGCCGACGAGCGGCGTCGACGTGCACACGCGCCACGACATCCTCCATCTCCTCCACGAGCTGCACCACGACGGGCTGGCGATCGTCGTCACGACGCACGACCTCAACGGCGTCGCCGCGCACCTGCCGGAGATCGTGTGCCTGAACCGGGAGGTGGTCGCGGTCGGGCCTCCCCGACGGGTCCTGACGCCGGAGGTCCTCGAGCGGACGTACGGCGCGCCGATGGAGGTGCTGCACCACGGGGGGATGCCGGTGGTCGTCGATCATCCCGAGGACGTCGAGGTGCTGCACGGGGAGGAGCACCACCATGAGCATCCTGCTTGAGCCGTTCGCGTACGGGTTCTTCGTCAGCGGCGTCGTCGTCGCGACGCTCGCCGGCGTGCTCTGCGGCCTCGTGGGGGTCTACGTCGTGCTCCGCGGGATGAGCTACATCGGCCATGGCCTCTCGCACGCGATCTTCGGGGGCGCGGTGGCGAGTTTCGTGGCGAAGGTGAACTTCTACGTCGGCGCGGCGGCGTGGGGGTTCGTCGCGGCCCTGCTCGTCAACCGCGTGGCGCGGCGGCGCACGATCGGGGCCGACGCCGCGATCGGCGTCGTCACCACCGCGAGCTTCGCGGTGGGGCTCGCGCTCATCTCGCGCTTCCGGAGCTTCACGCGGAACTTCGAGGCGGCGCTGTTCGGCAACGTGCTCGGCGTGCGCCTCCAGGACGCGCTGGTCGTCGGCGGCGTCCTGCTCGTCGCGGCGGCGTTCGTCTTTTTCGCCTACCGGCCGCTGCTGTTCACCACGTTCGACCCCGAGGTCGCCGAAGCGAGCGGCGTCCCGACGGGCCGGATCGACGCCGGCTTCGCGCTCCTGCTCGCCGCGACGATCGTCGCCACGATGAACATCCTCGGCGTCCTGCTGATCGCCGCCGCCCTCGTGATCCCCGCGGTCGTCGCCCGCCTGCTCACCGACTCGTTCGGCCGGATGCTCTGGCTGTCGATGCTCGTCGGCGGCCTCTCCGGCTTCGCGGGCATGTACCTGTCCTGGTACCTGAACGTCAGCTCCGGCGCCACGATCGTCCTCACCCAGGCCGCGTTCTTCATGGTGGCCTTCGCCCTCACGGGCTTGCGCCGCCGCCACGGGATCGCGCCGAGGCCAGCCGTTCCTCCAGGCACCCAGTCCGGCTGGTAGCCAAGGCTCGCCGGCCGGGCTCCGCCCGGCCCGAGTGCTTCCTATGATGTCGGCGGGATAGTGATGAGTGGCGCCGATGAAACTCGCAGAGATCGAACCGCAAGAGATCTGCGTGCGTGCGGTTTCTTGGCGATCGCAGCGGCCCTCTTTGTAGGCGCTTTCACCCTATGGGCGAGAGGGGTTGAGCCCGAGTCCTTCGCACAAGCACGTTGCGAGCGATTCCTGGAAGGGGAAAGCACAGCAGAGCCAGCGGAGTGGTCCGCATGTATGCAAGAACAACGAGCGAAACCCATCGTCACGTTGCTACTGCCGAGCTGGATCTTCGTCCTACTCGGGTTGCTTTTCCTCATCCTGGCGAATCGGAAACAGACTCGTGAGGGCCGCGGCTCGCCGCTGACCCCACAGCGACGCCGACGACCGCCGCATTCGAAGCCGCGCGGAGTAGACCGCGGTTAGAAGAGAGGCCGGCCGCGGGGCCATCCGCAAGCGAGGCGACTGCCGTGATCTCAACGCGTTTCGGCGCTGCAGCGGGCGCAGAGGCCGGAGATCGCGAAGTGCGTGAGGTCGGGGTCGAAGCCGCGGTGGCGGCGGATCAGGTCGCGGAGGGAGCCGGCCTCGGCCATCGAAAGGTCGTCCTCGGCGCCGCAGCGGGAGCAGGTCAGGTGGACGTGGTCGCCCTCGCCGGCGCGGTGGTACTCGGCCCCGCTCTCCCGGTGCGCGTGCTGGACGACGCCGAGATCCTCGAGCGTGGCGAGCGTGCGATAGACCGTCGAGGCGTTGACCGCGGGCATCCGGCGACGGACGCGCCGGGCGACGGCCTGGGGCGTGATGTGCCCGTCCGTCCGGAGGACCTCCTCGATGATCGCCTCGCGCTGCGGCGTCAGGCGGTGACCGCGGGCCCGCAGCCGACCGATGATCTCCTCGACCTCGCGCACGCTTCGACGTTACTGCAACGCTGCTGCAACGCCTAGAGCGGGGTCAGCGCGGCGGTCCCGAGGATCTGGACGCCCCAGGGATCCGTCCCCGGCGGGTTGAGCGCGCTTTCGAAGGTCAGCCGGTTCCGGGGCCCGAGACCTCGCAGCGGCACCCGCTGCACCCCGCCCCAGGCACCGGGCTGGGTGGCTCGGAGGATCCCGACCGGCTTCCCGTTCAGCACGACGCGGATCTCCCCAGGCGAGACGTCGTACGCGCGGACGTTCGCCCACCCGGCGGCACCGCCGGAGGGGAAGGCGAAGGTCACGCGCACGCCGCCCTCGAGCTGGGTCGCCGTCGGGTCGACGCTCCACTGCCCGGGCGGCGGCGGGAGCGCGACGACCGTCGGCGGCGGCGCCGGGGCCGCGGGCGCGATCGCCGGGTCGGCCGGGCGAGGCAGCCGCGCCTTCAGCGCAGCGAGCGCACCCCACACCATGCGGCCGCTGGTCGCCGCGTCGTACATGCTGGCGCCGATCGCGCCGCCCTCGCGGACGGCCCGGTCGAAGCCGCGCATGTCGGCGGCGCTGACTTCGTTCGCGATCCCGCCGATCACGTGGATCGGCACGTCGGGCCGGCCCGTGCCCTGGCGGATCAGCTGGATGCTCCGCGCGATGAACGCGTGCGTGCCACGCTCGCCGGAGGTGCGGTAGGTCCAGTACGCCATCGGGAGGAAGGCGTCGTAGTGCGGCGCGATCCCCGCGTACGGGAAGTCGCTCCAGTACCCGGGGTGGATCCGTCCGCCGTCCTTCGACGGGACGAGGATCGAGGGGATGATCGCCCCCAGCGGGTACGAGCGCCCGACGGCGGCGCGGAGGTCGTGCGACAGCCGGACCAGCCGGCGGCTCCGCTCGGCGTGGTCGCGGACCTTCGTGATCTCGATGTCGAGCGCGAAGCCGTCGAAGCTTCGGCCGGTCGCGCTGCGGAAGCGGATCGCCGCCAGCGACCACCGGAGGTCACGGCGGGGCCGGTGGAAGTCGGGGACGTACCAGCCGACGACGCGCATCCCGTTCGCGTGAGCCGCGTCGAGGAAGCGCGAGGTCCCGCCGGGGAAGCGCAGCGGGCCGCCCTCCTTGGGGTTCGTCGTCTGGAGGTAGAGCGTCTCGACGCCGCGGGCGCGGAGGTCGGCCACGGTCGCTTCCGGGGCGGCCCAGGCGGCGTCGTCGAAGATGTCGACCCAGGCACCGAGGCCCCGGAAGGGCTCCACCGGCGAGCGCGCCGGGGCTGGTGCGGCCGGAACCCACAGCAGCAGGGCCGTCAGGAGGACGGCGACGCGGTGCATGGTGATGGCTTCGACGCGCACGCTCGCTTCCCTGCGCCTCACGCCGGCGCCAGCGTGACGCCCCGGACGCCCCAGGTGGTCCAGGGATGCCGGATCCGCGGCACGAACGCGATCACGTTCTTCGCGTCGGGCCGGAGCGCCGAGGCCGGGATCAGGATCGTCTGCCGCGCGGGGGTCCAGTCCTCCGGGGGTCCCGCCGCGAGGGGCACCACGAGCCGGGTCCAGTTCACCTGGACCTCCACCTCCCCGGCGCCGATGTCGAAGCCCTCGAAGCTGAGCACCTGATCCGAGCTGAGCGGGCCGTGCCGGTAGACGACCTCATCGGGGTGCGTCCGGTCACCGCCGGTGATCCGGCCATAGCCGTCGGTGTGCTCGCCGAACCGCAGCGGCATCGGCGGCGACTGCCGCGGCGGGTTCGGCTGGACGCGGGCGAGCTCCTCCCAGTCCTCCGCCCCGAAGAGCGAGTCGTCGTAGAGGCTGCCACCCAGAAGGCCGTGCTCACGGACGCTCCGGACGTACGCGCGGGTCTCGGATCGGGACGATCCGTCGGCCAGTCCACCGATCGCATGGATCGGCACGCCTGGGTCCTCGGTCCGGCTGCGCAGGATCCGGATCGAGCGCCGCATGTAGTCCGTCACCTCAGCGGCGCCCGAGGCTCGCCACGAGTAGTAGGTCATCGGCACGAAGACGTCGTAGCGTTCCGCGAGCGCCCGGTACGGGAAGCGCGGCCAGTACCCGGGGGCGAGCTGCATCCCGCGTGGCGACGGGATGATCGCCCCCATGGGGTAGCTCGAACCGACCCGGGCCCGGAGGAAGTCCGACAGTCGCAGGAGCCGCCGGTTCCGTGCGTCGATGTCCTTGACGATCGTGGCCTCGATGTCGAGCGCGAACGAGTGGAACCGCCGCCCCTCGGGGCTGCGGAACCGGATCGCTGCCATCGCCCGGCGTTGGTCGCGGTAGAGGTCCTTCAGCCCGGGGAGGTACCAGGCGACGATCTTCATCCCGTGCCGGTGCGCGGCGTCGACGAACCGCCCCGTCGCCGCAGGGAAACGGATGTCCCCCGGCTGGTGGTAGTTGTTCGACTGGAGGTAGAGGGTCCGGACGCCGCGGGCTGCGAGCCGGCGGACCTTCCGGCCCGGTTGGTCCCATGCGGTCGGGTCGTAGATGTCGATCCAGGCGCCGAGGCCGCGGTAGGCCGCGAGCGAGGGGGCCGCCTGCGCCGGCGAGGCCGGCAGGAGGGACGCGGCGAGGGCGGCGACGATGAGGATGGACCTGGTGCGCAGGGTGCTCCCTCCCGGGGGTGGTGATGCCATGATAGGCCGCGTTCGCGCCCAAGCAGAAGGAGGGGATATGGGGGAGCTGGTCCGCCTGGAGGTGGAGGAGGGGGTCGGCACGATCCGTCTCGACCGCCCACCGATGAACGCGATCAACGCCGAGCTCGTTACCGACCTCCGGGCCGCGGCGCTCGAGGCGGCCGAGCGCGAGGACGTGCGAGCGGTCGTGCTCTACGGCGGCGAGAAGGTCTTCGCCGCGGGCGCCGACGTGAAGATGATGGCGGAGATGGGGCCCGCCGAGATCCGCCCGGTGATCCGGATGATGCAGGAGACCTTCACCCTCGTCGAGGAGATCCCCAAGGTGACGATCGCGGCCCTCACCGGCTACGCGCTCGGTGGTGGCTGCGAGCTGGCGCTCGCCGCGGATCTCCGGTTCGCCGCCGAGGACGCGAGGATCGGGCAACCCGAGATCCTCCTCGGGATCATCCCCGGCGCTGGCGGCACCCAGCGGCTGCCGCGGCTCGTCGGGGTCTCGCGGGCGAAGGACCTGATCTACTCCGGGCGCCATCTCCGCGCGCAGGAGGCCCTCGAGATCGGACTCGTCGACGCCGTCCACCCCTCGGGCGAGGTGTACGGGGCCGCCGCGGAGCAGGCCCGCCGGTACGCCGCCGGCCCGACCCAGGCGCTCCGCGCCGCGAAGATCGCGATCGACCGCGGCGTCCGCACCGACATCGGGACCGGACTCGCGATCGAGCGGGAGGTTTTCTGCGACCTGTTCTTCACCGAGGACCAGCGGGAAGGGATGCGGTCCTTCGTCGAGCAGGGGCCGGGGAAGGCCACCTTCCGCGGCCGGTGAGGATGAAACGGGAGGTTCCGGACTTCCGCGTGTGCGCCTGTCCACGTGCGGGTAGAACCCGACCACTCTGGTCGGGAATACCCGCCACACCCAGGGCGTTTCCGATCGTGACGACCCGAGGGGTGAGGCATGAGCGAGTACATCAAGGGGTCCCGGCCGCGGCAGCTCCCCCCGGCCAGCCGAACGTACGGTGGCGGCCGTGTCTGCGCGGAACAGGGCTGCGAGACGCGCATCTCGATCTACAACAAGGCGACGCATTGCTGGGCGCACGCTCCGCTGCGGTACCCGGTCAGCCGGGGCGAGCGCCGCAAGAAGACCGCGGCCTGACGACCTCTCGCGGCTGCCCGGCGAGCGCGTCGTAGACTGCGCGACCGTATGCCGCCGTCCGGGATCGCCCCCGAACGCCGACCCCCGCGCGCCGCGATCGGCCTCCTCCTCGCCGGCCTCGCCGTCTTCGGACTGCTCGCGGTGCTCGTCCTCCTCGCGGAGCCCGCCCTGCTCGCGATCGATCGTCCTCTGAGCGAGGCCCTGCGGGCGGACCGGGGCGACGTGCTGGCCGAGGTGATGCGCGGGATCAGCCTCCTCGGCAGCCGCGCGGTGATCGGCGGCATCCTCTTGGCGCTCACGCTCTGGGCGATCGTGACGCGCGAGTGCCAGCGCACGGTGGGCATCGTCCTCGTGGTCTTCGCGGTCGCGATGGTCCTCGAGTGGACACTGAAGGCGGGGATCGGCCGCCTGCGGCCGGAGGAGGCGTTCGCGCTCACGCGCGTCACGACGGCCGCCTTCCCGAGCGGCCACGCCCTCGGATCGGCCGCCGTCTACGCGATCCTGGCCGTCGCGCTCGGCGGCGGCGCACGCGGGCACGCGCTCGTGTGGCTCCTGATCGCGGCGATCGGCGTGTCACGGGTCGTGCTCGGCGTCCACTGGCCGAGCGATGTCCTCGGGGGGATCGCCCTGGGCGCTGCGATCGCCGCGGGGGGCGTCCTCGCGCTTCGCGGGCATCGCCTCGATCCGAAGCGCTGCCCCGGCGGGCACGGGACCTAGACGGGTCCGCAGCCCTCCGCGCCCAGGAAGACCCGCAGGGCCACGAACACGGTCTCGTCGAGGAGGGCCTCGACGCAGGCATCCGCCCCGCGCTCGAGTCCCTCCTCGGGTGGGATCTCCGTCCACCCGCCCCCCGCGCGACGGAACACGGCCGTCGCGTCGCCGGCGAGACGCTCCAAGCGCACGCGCGGTCCCTCGCCGCTGCGG
>DATLGG010000232.1:0-4761 GCA_035540615.1 Actinomycetota bacterium
TCGCGGGGGCGTGGGGGCGGCGCGTCGCCGCGGCCGTCACGGACATGAACCAGCCGCTCGGAACCGCCATCGGGAACGCCCTCGACGTCGCCGAGGCGGTCGCGATCCTGCGTGGCGAGCGGGGCGGCCGGCTCCTCGATCTCGTGATCGAGCTGGCCGCGGCGGCCCAGGTCGCGCTCGGCGGAGCGGAGGAAGGCGAGGCGCGCCGGCATGCGCGGGACGCGATCGCATCCGGCCGCGCCGCCGAGACCTTCCGGGCCATGGTCGCCGCGCAGGGCGGGGACCCCCGGGTGATCGACGATCCCGCCGCGGTCCTGCCGAGCGCCCCGGTGGTCCGGCCGATCCTGCTCGAGCGGAGCGGCGTCCTCGGCGGCGTCGACGCCGAAGGACTCGGCCGAGCCGCCGCGGCCCTCGGCGCGGGCCGACGACGGAAGGGCGACCCCGTCGATCCGGCCGTCGGCATCGTGTTCGCTCCGAAGATCGGCGACGAGATCCACGCTGGTGGGACGGCCGGCGAGATCCACGCTCGATCGGAGGATGCGGCCGACGAGGCCCATCGTCGCGTCGTGTCCGCGCTGGAGGTCGTCGATGGCCCGGTCGACCCGCCCCCGCTCGTGTACGGTTGGCGCTCGGAAGGGAGCGACCCATCGAGAACGTCCTGACCGTCGTCTTCTTCGTGGTCGCCCTCGTGCCGGCGATCGTCCTGCACGAGGTGAGCCATGGCTACGTCGCGGACCGCTTCGGCGACCACACCGCGCGGATGGCCGGCCGGCTGAGCCTCAACCCGATCCGCCACGTCGACCCGTTCGGGACCGTGATCCTTCCGGGCCTGCTGCTGCTGCCGCACCTGTTCGGTCGCGGGCAGAACCCGGTGTTCGGCTATGCGAAGCCCGTCCCGATCAACCCCGCGAACCTGTCGCACCCCGACCGCCAGACGATGTGGATCGCGCTCGCCGGTCCGGCCACGAACCTCGGCCTCGCGATCGTGGGGGCGCTCGGCTTCCGCTTCGTCGGCGCCGGGGCGGGCGAGATCTCGCGGTTCCTGTTCATCTTCGTCGCGGTGAACGTCCTGCTGGCGGTCTTCAACATCCTGCCGATCCCGCCGCTCGACGGGTCGAAGGTCCTCGCGCGCTACCTCCCGCCTCGCGCACGGGAGATCTACCGCTCCTGGGAGGCGTACGGGGCGCTCTTCATGCTGGTGATCTTCTTCCTGTTCCCGGGGGCGATCTTCGGGATCGTCGACCCGATCGTCACGGGACTGTTCGGGCTCCTCGTCGGGTCGTGAGTGATTGAGGCGCTCCGGCGCCGGGGCTAGCATGGACCCCGTGGAACCCGCCTCCCCCCAGGCTCCCGACCGGCGCGCGCGCGTGCTCACCGGCTACCGTCCGACCGGGCCGCTCCACGTCGGCCACTGGTTCGGGAACATCCAGAACATGCTCGAGCTCCAGCGGGAGCATGACGCCTTCTTCTTCGTGGCCGACTGGCATGCCCTCACGACCGATTACGACCGCACCGAGCGCCTCCCGGAGAACGTCCGCAACCTCGTCCTGGACTGGCTCGCCGCCGGGATCGACCCCGCGGCGGCGACGATCTACCTGCAGTCTGACGTGCCCGAGGTGGCGGAGCTGACGCTGCTCCTGGGGATGATGACGCCGCTCGGGTGGCTCGAGCGCGTGCCGACCTACAAGGAGCGACTGCGTGACCTCGCGGAGCGGGAGATCGCGAACTACGGGCTCCTCGGGTACCCGCTCCTGCAGACCGTCGACATCGCGATCGTCCGCGGGGAGCTCGTGCCCGTCGGCGAGGACCAGGTGGCGCACCTCGAGCTCGCGCGCGAGATCGTGCGTCGCTTCAACGGGCTCTACGGCGACATCCTCGTCGAGCCGCAGGCCCTCCTGTCCGAGACCCCGCGGATCCCGGGGACCGACGGGCGGAAGATGTCCTCCTCGCTCGGGAACGACATCCGGATCAACGACGCGCCGGACGTGATGATGGAGAAGGCGCGGTCGATGGTGACGGACCCGCAGAAGGTCCGTCTCGGAGATCCGGGGCGCCCGGAGGTCTGTCCGGTGTTCCAGCTCCACAAGCGCTTCTCGACCGACATCCTCGAGGAGACCCGGGCGGGCTGCAGCACCGGGACCCTCGGATGCGTGAAGTGCAAGACGAACCTCGGCGAGCGGATGGTGGCCTCGTTCGCACCGTTCCAGGAGCGGCGTCGCGACCTGGATCCCGCCTCGGCCCAGGACGCCCTGACGCGAGGCCGCGAGAAGGCCCGTCCGGTGGCCGAGCGGACGATGAAGGACGTGCGGGAGGCGATGAACCTCACGTGAGCGAGCCAGTCGGGACGCAGGTCGGGGGGTTCCCGGTGGAGCTGCCGGTGTTCACCGGTCCCTTCCGGGTCCTGGCGGAGCTCCTCCTCAACGGGAAGGTGGATGTCTGCGACGTTCGCGTCGCGACCGTCACCGACCGCTTCCTGGCTCGTGCGCAGGAGGCCGAGGGCTGGACCCTCGAGGAGGCGACGTGGTTCCTCGCCGTCGGAGCGGCGCTCCTCGAGATGAAGGTCGGACGCCTGATGCCGAAGCACCGGGAGCCGGACGAGGAGGACCTCATCGGCGGCTCGCCGGACCTCGCGTACGCGCGGAGCCTGGAGCTTCGGGCGTTCCGGCGGGTGGCGGGGTGGGTAGCGGAGCGGCTCGAGACCTGGTCGAAGCTGCACCCACGCGAGGTCGGCCCAGCCGAGGAGTTCGCCGATCTCTATCCCGACCTCATGGAGAAGGTGACGGCGAGCGGTCTCGCGGAGGCGGCGGCCGCCCTCCTGCGCTCGCCCACCGTGGACCTCACGCACGTCCAGCCGATCCGCGCATCCGTGACGGAAGCGCTCGAGGCGCTGTCCGAGCGGCTGACGGCCGGGCGGCGGGAGCCGGCGAGGTTCCGCGAGCTCGTCGCGGACTGCCGCGAGCCGATCCAGGTCGTGGTCCGCTTCCTCGCCCTGCTCGAGCTCTACAAGGACGGCCGGGTCGCACTCAGCCAGGCCGAGACGTTCGGCGAGATCGAGGTTCGGTGGGAGGGCTGATGCAACGTGATCCGTTGACGCGGGACCTCGAAGCCCTGCTGCTCGTCGCGGCCGAGCCCCTGCCCGCGGCGGCGCTCGCGTCGGTGGTCGAGGTGCCGCGCCGCGAGGTCGAGGAGGCCCTGCAACGTCTCTCCGACCGGTACGAGGAGAGCGGCTCCGGCATCCTGCTCCGCAACGTGGCCGGCGGCTGGCGCCTGTTCACCCACCCGGACGCGAACGAGGTCGTCGAGCGCTTCATCCTGTCGTCGCGCCACGCGCGCCTCAGTCGCGCCGCTCTCGAGACGCTCGCGATCGTCGCGTACAAGCAGCCGGTCACGCGCCACCAGGTGGCGGCGATCCGCGGGGTGAACTCCGACGGCGTCCTCAAGGCGCTCACCGACCGTGGTCTCCTCCAGGAGGTCGGGCGCGACGAGGGACCCGGGCGACCGCTGCTGTACGGGACGACCCCGGAGTTCCTCGAGCGCCTCGGACTCGCCTCCGTCCAGGATCTGCCTCCCCTCGCGCCCCTCCTCGGCGAGGAGGAGCCTGAGGAGGACGGTGCCGGAGAAGCGGCCGCCGGCGCCTGAGCCCGAGCGCCTCCAGAAGGTGCTCGCGCGCGCCGGCCTCGGATCCCGCCGCGCCTGCGAGGAGCTGGTTCGCGACGGACGCGTCACCGTGAACGGCGAGATCGCGGACCTCGGCCGCCGGGTCGATACCGCGCGCGACCACGTCGAGGTGGACGGCCTGCGCGTTCCGGTGAACCCGGACCTCGTGTACTTCGCGCTCAACAAGCCCTCGGGCGTGGTGACCACGGCGCGCGATCCGCAGCGGCGCCCCGACGTCTCCCGCTACTACCCGCGGGGTGTGCGGGTG
Source organism: Actinomycetota bacterium (assembly GCA_035540615.1). GTDB lineage: Bacteria > Actinomycetota > UBA4738 > UBA4738 > CALAEC01 > DATLGG01. Next base: position 3,926 of record DATLGG010000232.1, read on the forward strand.
TTCCCGGTCGGCCGGCTCGATCGGGACACGGAGGGACTGCTGCTCCTGACGAACGACGGCGAGCTGGCGAACCGTTTGACCCATCCTCGCTACGGTGCCGAGAAGGAGTACCTCGCCGAGGTCGAGGGCGCGGTCGCGGACCGGCTCCTGCGTCGCCTCGAGCGCGGGGTCGACCTCGAAGACGGCCTCGCGCGAGCGGTTGCGGCGCGTCGCGCCGCCGCGGCGGGCGGGCGGACGGCGGTGCGCATGGTCATGACCGAGGGACGCAAGCGGGAGGTCCGACGGATGCTCGCGGCGGTCGGGCTGCGGGTCACGCGGCTCGTGCGTGTTCGCGTCGGACCCCTTCGCCTGAAGGACCTGCCGCCGGGATCGGTCCGGCCGCTCACGCCGCTGGAGGTCCGCGACCTGTACGGTCACGTCGAGGAGGCCGAGCGACGCGCGCGCAGGAGGAAGCCGTGATCCCGAAAGCGGGGCTGGTCGTGGCGATCGACGGGCCGGCCGGCGCGGGCAAGAGCACGCTCGCGAGCCGCCTCGCCGGAGCCCTCGCCCTGCCCTGCGTCACGACCGGCGTGATGTACCGGGCCGTGGCGCGGGAGGCGCTCGATCGCGGCGTCGATGTCGAGGACGAGGTCGCGCTCGCCGAGATCGCGGCGGGCATCCGCTTCTCCCTCGGCGACGACGACCCTCCCGGGCTCCTGGTCGACGGGCGACCGCCGGGCGACGAGCTCGTGGGCACCGACGTGGAGGCCGTGGTGTCGGCCGTCGCTCGGCACCCGCGGGTCCGGTCGATCCTGCGGGAGCGGCAGCGCGCGATCGCCTCGTCAGGCGGTGTCGTC
>DATLGG010000233.1:0-11254 GCA_035540615.1 Actinomycetota bacterium
GTCCCTGCTGCTGCTGGTAGACCGCCTGGCCGACCTTCTGGAACGCCTGCATCAGCGCGTCGGTCTTGGCGCGGATCTCGTCCACGTCGTCGCCTTCGAGCGCCTTGCGGACCTCCCCGATCGCCTGCTCGAGCGCGGTGCGGTCGTCGGCCGGGACCTTGTCGCCCAGCTCCTGCAGCTGCTTCTCGGCCTGGTACGCGAGGTTGTCGGCGTTGTTGCGCGCCTCCGCGGCCTCGCGACGGCGGCGATCCTCCTCGGCGAACGACTCGGCGTCCTTCATCATCCGGTCGATCTCGTCCTTGCCGAGGGCGGTGCCGCCGGTGATCGTCATCGCCTGCTCCTTGCCGGTGGCGGTGTCCTTCGCCGAGACGTTCACGATCCCGTTCGCGTCGATGTCGAAGGTCACCTCGATCTGCGGCATCCCACGCGGCGCCGGCGCGATCCCCATCAGCTGGAACCGCCCGAGGCTCCGCACGCCCGGCGAGTAGACGGTCTCGGCCTCGCCCTGGAGGACGTGGACCTCGACCTGCGTCTGGTTGTCGTCCGCGGTGGTGAAGGTCTCGGACTTCTTCGTCGGGATCGTCGTGTTGCGCTCGATGAGCTTCGTGAAGATCCCGCCCTTGGTCTCGATCCCGAGCGACAGGGGCGTCACGTCGAGGAGCAGGACGTCCTTGACCTCGCCGCGGAGCACACCGGCCTGGATCGCGGCGCCGACCGCGACGACCTCGTCGGGGTTCACGCCCTTGTGGGGCTCCTTGCCGCCGGTCAGCTCCTTCACCAGCTGCTGGATCATCGGCATGCGGGTCGAGCCGCCCACGAGGATCACGTGGTCGATGTCGCTCGCGGCCTTGCCCCAGTCCTTGATCGCCTGGTTGAAGGGGCCCTCGCAGCCCTGCACCAGGTCCTCGGTCATCCGCTCGAACTCCGAGCGCGTCAGCTTCATCTCGAGGTGCAGTGGCCCGTCGGCGCCCGCCGTGATGAACGGCAGGTTGATGTGGCTCTCCGAGACCTGGGAGAGCTCGATCTTCGACTTCTCCGCAGCCTCGCGCAGGCGCTGCATCGCCATGCGGTCCTTCGAGAGGTCGATCCCGTGCGCGTTCTTGAACTCCTTGACCATCCAGTCCATGACGCGCTGGTCCCAGTCGTCGCCGCCGAGCTGGGTGTTGCCGGCGGTCGCCTTCACCTCGAAGACACCGTCGCCGATCTCGAGCAGGGAGACGTCGAAGGTCCCTCCGCCGAGGTCGAAGACGAGGATCGTCTGGTCGGTCTCGGTCTTGTCGAGCCCGTAGGCGAGGGCGGCCGCGGTCGGCTCGTTGATGATGCGCAGGACCTCGAGCCCGGCGATCTGGCCGGCCTCCTTGGTCGCCTGCCGCTGGGCGTCGTCGAAGTACGCCGGGACCGTGATGACGGCCTGGTTCACGGTGTCGCCCAGGTAGGCCTCCGCGTCCCTCTTGAGCTTCTGGAGGATCTGAGCGGAGATCTCCTGGGGGCTCCACTTCTTCGAGTCGACCTCGAGGGACCAGTCCCGCTCCCCCATGTGGCGCTTCACCGAGCGGACCGTGCGGTCCGGGTTGGTGATGGCCTGGCGCTTCGCCACCTCGCCGACGAGGATCTCCGATGTCTTGGAGAACCCCACGACCGAGGGCGTGGTCCGCGCCCCCTCCGCGTTGGGGATGACGGTCGGCTCGCCGCCCTCGAGGACGGCGACGACGGAGTTCGTCGTCCCCAGGTCGATCCCAACGGCCTTCGGCATGCTGTCGCTCCTTCCTCAGGATTCCTTATACGCCAGCATGATAGGAAGTTGAGCGTGTCGTTGTCAACTCCGAGGGCGTGACCCCCGGGGGTCGGTGAGGGCCAGAACGCGAGAAGGGCGGGCAAGCCCGCCCTTCTCCATGGGATCGATCTTGGATTCAGCCCTTGCCGCGTCCCTTGCCCTTGCCCTTGCCGCCGTGGCCGCCCTGGCCGCCGCCGAGGGCCGAGGGAACGCCGATCTCGCCGCCTCCGGCCTTCGCGGCGCGCTTCGCCGCACGCTCCGCGGCGCGAGCCTCTCGCCGGGCCTGCCGCGCCGCCTTCCGCTCCTCCTGCTTCGCCTTGTTCGCTGAAAGTCGCTCGAGTGCCACGAGCAGGCCGGGCGCCTGCGGGTTCTTGACGCAGTTCTCGCCGACCACCTGGAGCGCCCGGTCGAGACCCTTCGCGGGTCCGGGGGCCTCGTCGCCCTCCTCACCTGCCGGCGAGACGCCAGCCGCGGCCGCGCAGGCCTCCTCACGGGCAACGGTTGGATCCGCGTCATCGGACATCTCCGGCTTCGGGTCGGCGTCGGCGTCATCCGAGGGACACCCCTCCTCGCCACCCGTCTCGCTGCCGTCCCCGGTCCCGCTGTCGTCACCATCGAGCGCGGACGCGAAGACCTCCTCCTCGCTCGACCCGTCGTCGCTGGCGCCATCGTCGGTGGCGCCATCGTCGCTCGTGCCGTCGTCGGTGGTGCCGTCGTCGCTCGTGCCGTCGTCGGTGGAGCCGTCCTCCGGACAGGTCAGCTCATCGGATCCCTCGCCGGAGCCGTCTCCGGTGCCGCCGTCCTGGATGAGCTCAGCCTCTCCCGATGCCAGCTGCATCCCGACCTGTTTGGCCGCCGAGACACCTGCGGCCGCCAGAACCACCGCGGCGAGCAGCGCGGCCACGAACGATCGGATGGCGGAACCTGTCTGCTTCGTCATGCGGAGCAGTATCGGCTCGGCCGGACTAGTCCTTTAGGCCTAGGCCCGCCGGGCCCGCTGGTTTGCCGACCTCGCCGTCACTGCCTAGACTCGGCGCGTGCTCAGGATCCTCATCCTGCTCTTCTTCCTCGGGACCGCCGGCGGCCTGTTCATGCTCCGCGCCTGGACCCTGTTCCGCCTCGTCCGGCTCGGGCAGCCGGTGAAGCGGACCGACGACCTCCCGAAGCGCGTCCAGAAGGAGGTCGTGGTCTCCCTCGGCCAGAAGAAGCTGCTCCAGCGCCTCGGCCCGGGGCTGATGCACGCGTTCATCTTCTGGGGATTCCTCGTCCTGCTCACGACGGTGATCGAGGTCTTCGGAGAGGTCGTCGACGAGCGCTTCGCGATCCCGTTCATCGGACGCAGCGGATGGCTGGGGCTGGTCCAGGACGCGTTCGCGGGCCTGGTCCTCGTCGGGATCGGGATGGCGATCTACTTCCGCAAGGTGCGACGCGACGAGCGCTTCAAGGGGAGCCACCTCGAGGAGGCCGACTTCATCCTGCTGATGATCTTCGGGATCATCTTCACCCTGCTGTTCCTGAACGCGGTCAAGATCGCCCAGGGGATGAACGAGTCTCCGGCGGCCTGGACGCCGCTTTCGAACGCGATCGCCCCGCTGTTCCGGCCGATGGGCGAAGCCGCCCTCGGGTTCTTCCGAGGGCTCTTCCTGTGGTCGCACATCCTGCTGATCCTCGGGTTCCTCGTCTACATCCCCTACTCGAAGCACCTGCACATCGTCACGAGCTTCTTCAACGTCTTCTTCTCGAAGACGAAGCCGATGGGCAAGCTGCGGACCCTCGACATCGACGTCGAGAACCTCGAGGGATCGAGCCTGGGCGCGGCGACGGTCGAAGACCTCACGTGGAAGCAGGTGCTGGACACCTTCACCTGCACCGAATGCGGGCGGTGCCAGGACGTCTGCCCGGCGTGGAACACGGGCAAGGTCCTCTCCCCGAAGCTCCTGATCATGAACCTGCGCGACCACATCCTCGACGAGGGACAGGAGATCCTGTGGGCACGGGCGGAGGGCGAGGAACGGGAGAAGGTGCCCCTCAACCCGAACGTCGTCGAGGACCAGCAGGTCTGGGACTGCACGACCTGCGGCGCGTGCATGCGCGAGTGCCCGGTGAACATCGAGCACGTCGACCACATCATCGACATGCGCCGGAACCTCGTGATGGCGGAGTCCCGTTTCCCGCAGGAGGCGGGGCTGCTCCTGCGGAACCTCGAAAGCGCGAAGAACCCCTGGGGCATGCCGCAGGCGACGCGGGCCGACTGGGCCGAGGGGCTCGGGGTGCGGGTCCTCGAGGATGGGGAGGCTCCCGAGTACCTCTACTGGGTGGGCTGCGCCGCCGCCTTCGACGACCGCTCGAAGAAGATCGCGCAGGCGACCGCGCGGGTGATGCAGAAGGCGGGACTGCGGTTCGCGATCCTCGGCCCACGCGAGCGCTGCAACGGCGACCCCGCACGTCGGCTCGGCAACGAGTTCCTCTTCCAGGAGCTCGCCCGCGAGAACGTCGAGACGATGAACGGGATCGGCGTGCGGAAGATCGTCGTCAACTGCCCGCACTGCTTCAACACGATCCGCAACGAGTACCCGGACTTCGGCGGCGACTACGAGGTGATCCACCACACCCAGCTGTTCGCCCGGCTGGTCGAGGAAGGGAAGCTCCGGCCCACCGAGGAGGTGCGGTCCCTCATCACCTACCACGACCCCTGCTACCTCGGACGGCACAACGGCGTCTACGAGGAGCCGCGGGAGCTCCTCGAGGCCATCCCGGGCGTGCGACAGGTGGAGATGCCACGGCATGCGGAGCGGGGCTTCTGCTGCGGCGCCGGGGGGGCGCGGATGTGGATGGAGGAGCGGATCGGCAAGCGGATCAACGAGGAGCGAACCGACGAGGCGGCCGCGACCGGCGCCGACGTGATGGGCGTCGCCTGCCCGTTCTGCCTCGTGATGCTCGACGACGGTGCCAAGGCGCGCGGCGCCGACATCCAGGTGATCGACATCGCCCAGGTCGTCGCGGAGTCGGTCGGTCTCGGCGACCGAGCGCCCGCGATCGAAGGCGCTGAGTCCACCTCCTAGAGCAGGATCGGCGGGCCGGGCGCTCCGCCGCGTTCGCTATACTCGGACCCCGGTTCCGCGGGTGTAGTTCAATGGTAGAACGCGAGCTTCCCAAGCTCGAGGCGGGGGTTCGATTCCCCTCACCCGCTCGCTAGCCCCTCGCCCCGCGTCCCTTCGCCTTCGAGCGGCCCTTGGCGTTGGCACCGGCGTTCGTCTTCGCCTTCGCCGAGGGGCCACCCCCGATGGAGGAGGCCGTGGATGCCGAGGCCTCATGGTGGAGGTGACCGTGGCCGTGACTGCCGCCGTGCCCCTTCCCGTGGCCCTTGTGATGGCCGACCTTCTTGCCCTTGTTCCCGCCCTTCGACTTCGGTCCCTTGCCGGGCCCGTCCTCGTCGTCATCGTCCGGCGGCGGATCGGTCCGCGGCGTGACACCCGGCTCGGGCTCCGGGGCGGGTCGCGGTCGCCGCGGCCGCCCGTCGTCGGGGCCCGCTCCTCCTCCACCCTGAGGTCCTCCGACTGACGGCGTGATCCCGATGCCGATGACGCCGCCACTGGTCGTCAGATCGAGGCCGAGCGTCGGGAAGGGCGCCTCCGGAGGGCCCCCCGCGCCGTCACGGACGGGCGGCCCGCCGACGGGCGGGTCGAGGTGCTCCGGGGCGAGGGCGCTCGGCGGCGGGACCGTTTGCTGGACCAACAGGATCAGCGTCAGGAGCCCGCTCAAGACGGTGAGCGAAAGCATGCTCGTGAAGAAAAGTGGCCCTCGCTCCCCCATCAGATGCCCCTCCGGACGGACGTTCGCAGGGAGCATCTCCCCCGCTCGCCGCCGATGCAAACGGCCTGCTCAGGAGGCACGTCCTGACGGCGGTCGGCACCCGATCGGGAGAACCGGACCACACCACCCATATCGGCGGAAACTGCCAAAGCCTTGAGCCTCCCTCCCGACGGCGGATACGCCGGCTTCCCTACGATGTTCGACGTCCGGCCCACGCTTCCTTCCCTACGGCTCCCGCGCGAAGTTGCGGAACTGCGTGAGGTGCGACAGGAACGTCAGCTTGATGCGGTCCTGTGGCCCGTTCCGGTGCTTCGCCACGATGATCTCCGCAAGCCCCTTGACCGCGGGATCGTCGTTGAAGGCGTCCTCCCGGTGCACGAACATCACGACGTCGGCGTCCTGCTCGATGGCTCCCGACTCGCGGAGGTCGGAGAGCTGGGGGCGCTTGTCCTGGCGCTTCTCCGGGTCCCGGTTGAGCTGCGAGACGGCGATCACGGGGATCTCCAGCTCCTTCGCGAGCATCTTCAGGGATCGCGAGATCTCCGCGATCTCCTGCTGGCGGTTCTCGACACGGATGTGCGATGACATCAGCTGGAGGTAGTCGACGATGATGAGCCCGAGTCCCTCGCGGCTCGACCTCAGGCGGCGCGCCTTCGCGCGGATGTCCACGATGTTGACGTTCCCCGAGTCGACGATCCACAGCGGCGCCTGGTCGAGGCGCTCCGCCGCCTCGGCGATGCGCGCCCAGTCCTCGGCGCCGATCCGGCCGGCGCGGACCTTATCCCACGGGACGCGTGCCTCCGCGCAGAGCAGGCGCATCGCGATCTCCGAGCGGGACATCTCGAGCGAGAACATCGCGACGGGCTTGCCGGTCTCGACGACGACGTTGCGAGCGATGTTCGTCACGAACGACGACTTGCCGACCCCCGGGCGCGCGGCCACGACGATGAGGTTGCCGGGGTGGAGGCCCTGCAGGAGCGAGTCGAGGTCCTGGAACCCCGTGGGCACCCCGGCGAACGCGCTGTCGCGCTCGTGGAGGCGCTCGAGGGCCTCCATCGTCTCGCTCACGAGGTCCGAGAGCGGGACGGCCTGCTCCTTGTCCCGGTGGCGGGCGACGCCGTAGACGAGCCCCTCTGCCTCGTCGGCGAGCCCGACGGGGTCCTCGGGGACCTTGTAGGCGCGGTCGACGATCGTCCACGCCGCGTCGATCAGCCGACGGAGCAGGGCATGCTCGGCGACGATCCGCGCGTAGTGCGAGGCGCTCGCGGGGGTCGCGACCGACTCCACGAGGTGGTGGATGTACAGCGGGCCGCCGATCGTGTCCAGGTGCCCGAGCCGGCGGAGCTCCTCGACCGTCGTGATCGCGTCGACGGGCTCGCCCTGCGCGTACAGGCGCAGCATCGCCGAGTAGATCGTGCGGTGCGCCGACCGGTAGAAGTCCTCCGCCTTGACGACCTCGGTGACGCCCGCGATCGCCTCGTCGGAGACCATCATCGACCCGAGGACGGAGGCCTCGGCCTCCAGGTTGTGCGGCGGGACGCGCTCGGTGCGGAGCGCGCGAACGTCGTCAGCGGCCTTCATCGGTCTCCCTCGCCTCCCCAGCTCACCCCGGGCGACGCTATCCGCGAGCCGCTGTGGGATACAAGGGCAACAACCTGTGGATTCCCTGTGGAGCGCATGCCGGCATCGTACACCCAGGGAATGACACGGATGTCATTCGAGAGCGGCACCGGGGGCCGGCCGACGGGCTCGGCGCGGTCCCGCGACGGGCTCGGGGACGGGCTCGGGGCGCTCAGGACAGGTTCGGGCTCGTCTCGAGGCCGGAAACGTCCCGCCAGGAGCCCCATCCGAAGCTGTGCACGCGGTTGGGTGGCGGCCGCAGGGAACCTCTGTCAGCCGTCCAGCCACGAGGCGACCCTGAGAGGACCCGCCCCGCCGACCCGCATAGGCCGGCAGCACGTGACCGGAGGCCGCCGCCCAACCGCCCGACCCCGCTGGGCCGGGCGTCGAGCGGCTGGCAGGCTAGCTGTCCTGGGGGACGACCTCGATCGTGGCCTGGGCGTTGACCTCTGGGTGGAGGTGGATGGCGACGGTGTGCGAGCCGACGCTGCGGATCGGCTCGTCGAGGTGGATCCGCTTGCGATCGACCTCACGCCCGACGGCCGCGGTCAGCTCCTGGGCGATCCGCTCGGCCGTGACGCTGCCGAACAGCCGCCCCTCTCGCCCGCCTGCGCCGCGATCTGGACGGGACGGGCCGTGAGCTCGGCGGCGAACGCCTCCGCCTCCGCCTTGCCCTTCGCGACCCGGCTCGCGTGCGCCGCCTTCAGCCGCTCGGCGTGCCGCACCGCCCCCTTCGTGGCGGCGATCGCCATGCCACGGGGGAGCAGGTAGTTCCGCGCGTAGCCGTCGGCGACCTCGACGACGTCGCCCGGCGTCCCGAGCTTGTCGACCTCCCGCTGCAGGATGATCTTCATCGTGTCGAGTACGGCAGGAGCGCGAGCTGCCGGGCCGTCTTCACCGCGGCCGCCACCTCACGCTGGTGCTGAGAGCAGGTGCCGGTCACGCGGCGCGCGCGGATCTTGCCCCGGTCGGAGATCGACCGGCGCAGGGTCGCCGTGTCCTTGTAGTCGATCCACTCGACCTTGTCCTTGCAGAACTGGCAGAACTTCCGGCGCTGCTTCTTCTGGAAGCCGTCGTCGGCGTCGCGCTTCCGGCGCCCGCCGGGACCGCTCTTCCCGCCGCCCTTGCGATCACGAGCCAGTGTCGATCCCTCCTTCGTGCATCAGGCCCCTTCGAACGGAGCCTCCTCCGACGAACCGGCGCCGACCGCGACGTTCGCGTTCCAGTCACCGCCGCCCCCGCCGGAGCCCGTCTGCTTCTCCACCTTCGCGGTCGCCCAGCGCAGGCTCGGACCCAGGTCCTCCGCCTCGATCTCGACGACCGTCCGCTTCTGCCCTTCCTGCGTCTCGTACGAGCGGGAGCGCAGCCGTCCGGCGACGATCACGCGGCTCCCCTTCGTCAGGGACTCCGCGGCGTTCTCGCCGAGGCTGCGCCACGCCGTGACGGTGAAGAAGGAGGTCTCCTCCTCACGCCACTGGCCGCTCTGGTCCTGGTAGCGGCGGTTCACCGCCACGCGGAAGTTCGCCACGGCGGCCCCGTTCGGGGTGTACCGCAGCTCGGGATCATCCGTGAGGTTGCCCATCACGATGACCTGGTTCCCATTGGCCATCTCCATCACCACCTTGCCTACGCCGTCCCGCCGCTCGCATGGCCCCCGACCGGCGGGAGGGGAAGAACCTACGCCGCCCTCTTCACCACCTTGTGCCGCAACACCTGGTCCGCGAGGGTCAGCACGCGCTCGAGCTCCGTCAGGTCGCCCGGCTCGGCTCGGAACTTCACGAGGACGTAGATCCCCTCGGACCGGTGGTCGATCTCGTAGGCGAGCTTGCGCTTGCCCCACGTCTCGGAGCTCTCCACCTCACCGCCGCGCTCGGCGAGCAGGCTGGTGGCCCGGGACACGACCCCATCGATCGCCGCCTGGTCGGCGTCCGGGTCGAAGATGACCATCACCTCGTAGTCGCGCATCCCACCTCCTCTGGTCTCGACGGCCCCCTGGGGGAGCAGGAGTGGTCCGACCAGAGGGTAGCACCTTATCGCCCCCCTCTGACACGGTCCCCTCAGGGCGCCTCGAGCAGCCAGGCCACGAAGGTCGCCCCGCGCCACAGATCCCGCAGCGCACCGGGCACGTCGCCGCCCTCGAACTCGACGTGGCGGAAGAGGGAGACCGTGAGCGTCCGCGCCTCGGGGAGAGCGTGCTGGAGGCGGAGGAGCTCGGCGTGGGGCACCGCGGCATCGTCGGTGGAATGCATGGCGACCACCGGGGCGCGGAGGCCCGGCGCCGCGGCCGCGGGTGAGAGCCGCTCGAGGAGCCGCCGCGCCCGCCCCGGCAGCAGCTCGATCAGCCGGGGGGTCCGCTCGGGAACCCGGTTCCGCAGGAGCGCGTGGATCGCGGCGGCCCCGGCGGGAAGGGTCGCCGGGTCGCGCTGCCCGCGGAGGACGGCGCGCAGTGCCGGCCGCTCCGCGGGGTCCACGAGGGCGAGCGCGACCTCTCGGAGGACCTCGCCGGCGAGGGGGTGAGGCTCGAACGGGATCCGACGGTCGCCGACGACCGACGTTCGGGTCGTCACCGCCTGCAGGAGACCGCCCAGCTCCCAGTAGGCGCCGAAGACCGCGACCTGCGCGAGACGGTCCCGGATCCTCGGGTCGGCCGCCGCGACGAGCGAGAACGACCCGCCGAACGAGATCCCGAACATCACCGGGCGGCCCTCCGTCCGCGGGTGGGCGTCGAGCGCCGCCGTGACCGCGACGATCCGGTCGATGTCCCGCTCGTCGAGCCGCTCCCTCGCGAGGGCCAGCTCGGGGATGAAGACGATGCGTCCCGCGCGCCCGAGGGCCCGAGCCAGCCGGACGAGTCGCTCATCGCGGCGGGCGTCCATCGCGGCGCCCGGAACGAGGACGACGAGCGGTGCCCTTCCCGCAGGCAGGTAGGCGTCGCCCACCACCCCGGCGACCGTGACCTCGACGCGCGCGACGTCGTGCGCGAACGGTCGCGGAAGCCCGAGCCCGACCGCCTCCGCGACGACCCCGACGCCGGTCGCCCGGGCGCGGATCGGCGGGACGAACGCGAGGACGGTGCAGAACAGGAGCGCACCGGAAAGGATCCTCGCGACGCGCCGGCGCACCCGCTCAGGCGTACGAGTGGCCCTCGTCGGGGAAGACGCCGCGCTCGACCTCGTCGGCGAACGCGTGGACCGCGCGTTCGATGTCCCGGCGGAGGTCCGCGTAGCGCTTGACGAACCGCGGCGGCTCCCCTTCGCCGAGGCCCAGGAGGTCGTTGACCACCAGGACCTGCCCGTCGGTGTGCGGACCCGCGCCGATCCCGATCGTCGGGACCCGCAGCGACGTCGTCACGCGCCGCGCGACGTCGCTCGGCACGCCCTCGAGGACGAGCGAGAAGATGCCGGCCTTCTCGAGCGTGAGCGCGTCGGAGAGCAGCCGGTCGGCGTCTTCCTCGGATCGGCCCTGGACCCGGTAGCCGCCCATCGAGTGGACGGACTGCGGCGTGAGACCGAGGTGCCCCATCACCGGGATGCCGCGCGAGGTGAGCGCCTCGGCCAGCTGGAAGAGCGGACCCTCGAGCTTCACGGCGTGCATCCCGCCTTCCTTGAGGAACCGGCCGGCGTTGCGGACGCCTTCCTCCACCGAGGCCTGGTAGGACATGAACGGCATGTCGCCGACCAGCAGCGCGTGCTCCGCCCCGCGCGCGACCGCCTTGGCGTGGTGGAGCATCTCCTCCATCGTCACCGGCAGCGTCGTCTCGTAGCCGAGGACGACGTTCGCGAGCGAGTCGCCGACGAGGATCACCGGGATCCCGGCACGGTCGAGGATCCGAGCGGTCGGGTGGTCGTACGCGGTGAGCATCGCGAAGCGCCGCCCCTGCGCCTTCCACGCGGCGAGGTCGTGGATCGTGGTCATGGCTCGCGCCTCCTTCCGAAGTGCACGGCGTGCGGGGTCAGGCTACCACCGCTCAGCCGGAGGGGAACTCGAGCGTGAGCGCGTGCATGTCGGCGCTCACGCTCGAGTTCCCCTCCGGCTGAGCGGTGGTAG
>DATLGG010000234.1:0-2332 GCA_035540615.1 Actinomycetota bacterium
GCCACAGGCGGCGAGGATGATGGCGAGCGATGCCGCGGGCAACAGCGCGACGCGTGGGTTGCTTCGGCGCAAGGACGAAAGGTTCACGGGTTCCCCTAGCAGGCATGAAACGGCACGCCCAGTGGCGTGCCGCCTCGGAGCCTAGGTGATGAGGCGAGCGTGGCGCAAACGGCCGATGGTCCGCTTGGCCGGCAGGACCCGAGCTCGGCCCTCATGCCTCATGCCAACTCCCCTGATCGTGCGGTCCGAACAGCTCCGTGGCGGCCCTGCGGATCTCCTCGTCGGTGGAAGCTCGGGCGCCGGGATCCGCCTCCCAGCGCGACACGAGCTCCGCGAAGCGTGGGTCGGAGGCGACCGATGCGATGCGCCGGGCGCCGTCGATCGGCTGACTGACCTCGCCCAGGATCGAGGCAGCCGCATGGAGAGCCAGCAGCTGCCCGGCCTGCCCGGCGTCCCATCCGGCGAGCCCGATCTCCGACATGAGACGCGCGACCGGACGGTCGAGGTTCGGCTCCTCGTGCTCGTTCGCCAGTGACAGGTCGAGCAGGGCCGGCGACCGCACGTCCTCGTCGATGAGCCGATGCGCCGCCCGGATGAGCCCGTTGCGATCCAGCTCGCCGATCATCCAGCGCGAGATCTCGAGCGCGATCGCCTCTCGCAGCTCCTCGCGAAGCGGGGCCGGTCCCTGGAGGGTCGCATGGCGATCCGCCGCGATGAGGACGACGTCGTCGAGACCCCGCCGGAGCTCCTCGTCCCGATCCGCGTGGAGCGCCCGCTCGATGATCGGAATGATGTCGATGCGGGGCCGCCCGGCGACGAAGATCACGAAACGGAACCCGAAGTGCGACTCGTATGCCTCGTTCAGGGCCCGCAGCTCGTCGTCGACCCAGGCACGGTCTTCGTGGCCCTCCCCGTCATAACCCTGTTCGGCGTACGAGAGGGAGGAGACGCTGGCGGGGTCGGCACCGATGCGCGGATGGGCATTCAGCAGCTCGACCTGGGCCTCCTCCGGAAGCCCGCGCGCGACGGCGCGGGCCGCGTCGAACAGCTCGCTGTCCGTCGAGAACGGCCCCTCCTCGGCCAGGCGATGGAGGAAGCGGGGTGCGCCCTCGAACAGCGGCGCGACGGCGGCCGCGAATGCGTCGGGCGGCATCGTGTTGAGCTCGTCGAGGGGCGGAACCGCGGCCATCTGCGTCAGCTTCCGCGGTACGTCGTCATGCCGAATGGACCCAGCAGCAGCGGCACGTGATACGAGCGGTCGGTGTCGCTGATCCGCAGGGCGAGGGCGGCGCTCTGGAAGAACGCGTCGGGGTCATCGGCATAGCCGCCGACGTCGAACGCCAGCTGGTAGTCGCCCTCGCGGAGGGGCGAGCCGGCGAGGAGATCGCGGATGCGGCCGTCGTCGTCGGTCTCGGCCTCGGCGAGCAGTTCGGGCGTTCCGTCGTCAGCCAGGAAGAAGAGCGCCACGCTCACCCCCGCGGCGGGATCGCCGGTGGCGAGGTCCAGGACGTGGGTGCTGATGGTGGGGCGCGCGTCGGCCATCGAGATCCTCCGCTGTGGGACCTCCATCATGACCGATGCTCGCCGCCGTTCGTGGCGTATGCTCGTCGGCATGGCTGACCTGAAGATCACGGTGGGCGACCTGGAGTTCGCCGCACGCTGGGAGGACGCGGCGCCCCTCACCCGCGAGGCGCTGCGACCCTGGCTGCCGATCCGCTCGAAGCTCATCCACTGCAAGTGGAGCGGCGAGTCGACGTGGATCCCGTTCGGCGAGGAGCGGCCGGACGTTGGCTACGAGAACCACAACACGCACCCTGCCCCCGGCGACCTGCTCATCTACACCGGTGACATCAGCGAGTGCGAGATCCTCTTTCCCTACGGTGCGTGCAGCTTCAGCTCGCGCGTCGGTCCGTTGGCGGGGAACCACTTCGCGACGCTGACCGCCGGACGAGAGCATCTCGCCGAGATGGGCCGTCGTGTCCTGTGGGAGGGCGCGCAGGAGATCGAGATCAGCGAAGGGTCGTGACCCGTCGGCTCATCACGGGGGGACGCGTCGTCACCTCGTCCGGCACCTCGAAGCTCGACGTTGCCATCCGCGACGGACGGATCGAGGCGGTCGGACCGGGCCTGCCCAGGGACGCGGCCGAGGTCATCGACGCGACCGGCCTGCTCGTGCTGCCCGGCACGATCGACGTCCACACCCACGTCCGCCTCTCCGACGCGGAGCACCCCCGGCGGTTCGAGCAGGACCTCGCCGCCGCAGCCGCGGGAGGCACCACCACCGTGCTGACCTTCAACAACCCCGGGACGGGGATCAGCGACCGAGGAGCCC
>DATLGG010000235.1:0-7639 GCA_035540615.1 Actinomycetota bacterium
CGGAGCCGCCGACGACAGGACCTCCGGCAAGGCGAGCGCGCGCTCGCCTTGCCGGAGGTCCTGTCGTCGGCGGCTCCGCCGGAGCTCGTTTCGATCGGCGAGCCGACCCTCGTGACGGCCCTCGGCGTCGGCCTGCTCGTCGCCGGAGCCATCGTCGGGCTCGGGCGTGGGACGAGGCCAGCGGTCGAGCGACCGGACGAGGCTCCCGCACCGCTCGCAGCGCCGTGGCGGCGCCTGGCCGAGCGCGGTGGCGCCCTCCGGGAGCGGACCGAGGAAGCGCTGGTCGGCCCCGTCCTCGCCGCGCTCCTCCTGCTCGGGGCGGTGGCGATCGCCGTGCGACTCGTCCTCGTCGCGGCCGCGCAGGGATTCCTCTAGCGCGCGCGGAATGCGCCGTTGGGGCGCGGGTACACTTGCTCTCCAGTGGCTGTTCGAGCACTTCCCCGGAAGCGGACCGGCAAGGTCGCCCGTCGATCTCGCCGGATCCGGACGAAGCGCGGCTTCCTGCGCCGCACGTGGTGGCTGTGGGCGCCGCCCGTCGCGCTGGCGACCGCACTCGCCCTCGCGCTGACCTACGTCTACGTGCGCCTGCCCCTGCCGAAGGAGCCTGCCGCGGCACAGACGACCTTCCTTTACGACGCGAACGGCAAGATGCTGACCACGGTCCGCGGCGAGGTGGACCGGACGGTGATCCCGCTGAAGACGATGCCCCTGCACCTCCGTCAGGCCGTGATCGCCGCCGAGGACGAGGACTTCTACTCCCACCCGGGGATCAGCCTTCCGGCGATCGCGCGCGCGGCGTGGGCGAACCTGCGGGGTCGGGGGATCCAACAGGGGGCCTCGACCGTGTCCCAGCAGTACGTCCGCAACGCCTTCCGTGACGAGCTGGGCTACGACCGGCGGACCGGCTTCGACCGGACGATCGCCCGCAAGCTCAAGGAGGCGCTCCTCGCGATCAAGCTCGAGCGGAAGATCTCGAAGAACCAGATCCTCGAGCGCTACCTCAACACGATCTACTTCGGTCGAAGCGCCTACGGGGCCGAGGCGGCCGCGCGCACTTACTTCGGCACGAAGGCCGAGAACCTGACCCTCCTGCAGTCCGCGACGCTCGTCGGCCTCATCCCCCGGCCCGTGGGGACGGACCCCTTCGAGTACCCCGAGCGCGCGCTGCAGGAGCGGAACCGGGTCCTGCGGCGCATGGCCGAGGCCGGCTTCATCTCCGACAGCACCTCGCGCGAGCTCCAGGAGAAGCCGCTCAAGGTCCACAACGACAAGCAGACCCGTCGGGAACGGAACGTGACCCGGGGGCCGGCCGCCTACTTCGTGGATTACGCGAAGCGCACCCTCCAGCAGAAGTACGGCGAGAGCCAGACCTTCACCGGCGGGCTGCGTGTCACCACGACGATCGACATGAAGATGCAGCGGTTCGCGGAGAAGGCCGTCAGCACCCACCTCGGCGACAGGGGGGATCCCGACGCGGCGCTCGTCGCGATCGACAACCGCACCGGAGAGGTCCGGGCGATGATCGGCGGCAAGAACTTCCGGAAGGCGAAGTGCAACCTCGCGACCGCCCGCGGCGGCGGGCGGAACTGCGGCACCGGCCGTCAGACCGGGTCGTCGTTCAAGATGTTCACCCTCGCGGCCGCTGTCGACAAGGGGATCTCGCTGCGCTCGGTGTTCTCGGGGCCGGGCCGGATCGTCATGAAGGACAACCCGGAGTGCGGCGAGTGGTCGACGCGGGGCGTCGGCAACTACGCCGACTCCGGCTCCGGAACGATGGATCTCATCGGCGCGACGGCGAAGTCCGTCAACACGATCTACGCCCAGCTCGTGGCCGAGGTCGGCCCGCAGCGCGTCGTGGAGATGGCGAAGCGGCTCGGGATCAAGAGCAAGCTCTCCGCCGTGTGTTCGATCACCCTCGGCGTCCACCCGGTGTCACCGCTCGAGATGACGACCTCGTTCGCGACGATCGCCTCGGGCGGGGTCCGGCGCGACCCGACCCCGCTCAGGAGGGTCGAGACGTCCGAGGGGGAGGTTCTCTACCGCAACACGAAGGACGGCAAGCGCGTCATGAAGGAGAACGACGCATGGCAGGTGGCGAAGGCGCTGCGGTCCGTGGTGACGGGCGGGACGGGCACCGCGGCCGCGCTGCCGAACGTCGAGATCATCGGCAAGACGGGTACCTCGCAGAACCACGCGAACGCGTACTTCTGCGGAAGCTCTCGCATCCTCACGACCTGCGTCTGGGTCGGCCACAGCGAGGGCAACATCCCGATGTCGGGCGTCACCGGTGGCTCCTACCCGGCGCGGATCTTCCACTCCTTCATGGCGCCGGCGCACGAGGGCAAGAGCGTCCCGGGCTTCCCCGAGCCGACCCTCACCGGGAAGACCGTCAAGGGCAAGAACGTCTCGACCGGCGACTCCACCGCCGCGCCCGAGCCAACACAGCGGAAGCCGAAGCCGAAGCCGAAGCAGACGGTCCAGCCCTCTCCGAAACCCGAGCCGGAGCCGGAACCCGAGCCGACGTGCGGCGCCCCGCCGAACCCCCCGTGCCCGGAGCCCACGACCGGAACCGGCTCCTCGGGGTCCGGCACGAGCTCGACCTCCGACCCCGGGGGCTAGCTACTCGATCAGCCCGCGTCGCAGCGCCTGGGCGACCGCGGCCGTGCGGTCCGAGGCTCCGAGCTTCTGGAAGACGTGCTCGAGGTGGGTCTTCACCGTGTCGGCGGAGACGTAGAGCCGCGCTCCGATCTCGCGGTTGGTCAGCCCGTCGGCGACGAGCTTCAGGATCTCCATCTCCCGGTCGGTGAGGCCGTGCGCCGGCGCGCCGCCGGCCAGCTCCTCGCCGACCGCGGCGGCGACCTCCGGGTCGATCACGAGGTTGCCCTCCGCGACGAGCCGTAGCGTGCCCGCCAGCGTCTCCGCCTCCCGGGTCTTCAGGATGTATCCGCGTGCCCCGGCCCGCACCGCGGCGAGCACCAGGCGCCGGTCGTCGGAGCCCGTGAGCATCACGACGTTCACGCCCGGGAACCGCGATGTGATCTCTCCGGTCGCCTCGATGCCGTCCATGTCCGGCATCCGAACGTCGAGCAGGACCATGTCCGGGGAGGTTCGCGCCACGACGTCGACGGCTTGGGCGCCGGTCGAGGCCTCCCCGACGACCTCGATGTCCGGGGTCTCCTCGAGCGTGCGGCGAAGGCCTTGGCGGACCATCGAGTGATCGTCGGCGACCACCACGGTGACGGGCACGGGCAACCTCCTGTCGCGGGTGCGCCGATCGTAGTAGGGCGATCGGCCGGAAAGCAAGTCGAGCATCAGAACACGTAGTACCAGGAGACGAACAGCACGGTCATGACGCCGAGGAGCGCGGACGAGGCGACCACGACGGCCTCGTGCAGCCAGGGCCGCCGTTCCGCCACCACCGCCGCCGCCCAGAACAGTGGGACGATCGGGAGCAGGAAGCGCGGCAGCGACATGAACGGCCGAGGCGCGAAGACGAAGGACAGCGGCACGAGCAGGCTCGCCCACGTGTACAGCGAGAAGATCGGGCGTGCCCGCCGCGCCACCCAGACGCCGGCGACGAGCATCGGCGCGACGATCAGCCAGTCGAGCAAGTGGTAGCCGCCTGGGTAGACGCCGATCCAGCGGAACGCCTGGTACGTCGCCTGGATCACGGTCCACGGTGGGAACGCGATCGCCCGTTCCCACTCCTCCTGAAGCTCGAACGGCGCCCGCCAGCTGCCGCCCGCCACCTCCCAGTAGCCGAGGTACGCGAGCAGTCCTGCCGCCGGCAGCAACGACCACAGGACCGTCGGGAACAGCCGTGTCCCCTGTTGCCGGTGCTGGTGCCATGCCTCGAAGGCGAGCGGCAGGACGAGGACGATCCCGAGGTTGCGTGTCATCGCCGCGAGGGCCGCGGCGATGCCCGCGATCGCCCACCGGCCGCGCCGCGCCCCCCACAGGGAGGTCGTCACCAGCAGCAGGAACAGCGGCTCCGAATACGGCGCGAGGAGGAAGAACGCCGTCGGGAAGATCGCGAGGTACAGGATCGTCCGCCGCGCGACCCGCTCGCCCCACTCGCCGGCGGTGAGGAAGAACGTCGCGATCAGCCCGCCGATGTACGCCGCGTTGCCGACGACGATCGCGGCGGCGAGCGGATGTCCCCCGAGGAGGGGGGACACCGCCCGGATCGCGAGCGGGTAGAGGGGGAAGAAGACCGCGCTCTTCGGCTGCACGTAGCCCACGTCGGAGATGCGCAGGAACCACAGGGCGTCGAACCGCTCCCACGCCGTGACGATGCTGTGCCACCCGGGCGCGAACGGCGCCGTGCGCCAGCCCGAGTCGGTGGTGGGTTCCAGCGGATCGATCAGGGCGACACCGAGCGCCGCGACGATCGAGAGTCCGACGCGAGCCGCGACGAACACGGCGAGGCAGTACAGGATCCCGCGGCGGATCCGCAGGCGCTCGGCCTGCCCGGTCGCCTCATCCTCCCCAGGTGCGGTTCGCGTGGTCACCGCGCCGCCTCCGACCTCGTCTCCGGCGTGACCTCCGGCGCCGGCCGCCGGACCCATGCCGCGACGCACGCGAGGAGCACGATCGCCCGGACGACGATCGCCGCCTGGAACTCCGGTGCCGGGAAGGGATGCGCCTCCACGTTCGCGAACCACGTGAACCGCGTCACGAAGACCGCGACCTCCGCGGCGGAGAACACCACGAAGAGGCCGAGGTGGGGGAGCGCGAGCGCGAACCAGGGGAGGAGCCAGAGGCTGAACTGCGGCGAGTAGACCTTGCTCGTCACGAGGAAGAGCACCAGGAGGGGGAACGCGAACGTCCACGCCGGGAACCCCGGGCGGCGCCGCGCCGCGCGCCACCACGTGAGCGCCGCGAGCCCGAGGAAGGACAGGGCGGCCGCCGCGTTGACGGTTCCGGTGTCGCGGGGCCAACCGAGGTGGTGCCCCGCGAGGAGCCACAGGCTGTCCCAGTCCGCCGGCCGCTCTGCGCTGAAGCGGAAGAACTCCGCCCACCCGTCGGGCGCGGCGATCGCGACGATGAGGTTCAAGGCGGACCAGACGGCGAGCGCGGCGGCCGCGAGCCGGATCGCCCCCGTCCGGTCGCCGCGCTGGAGCCGCCGCAGGCCGAGGGGCAGCACGAACAGCGCCGGGTACAGCTTCGCCGCGGCGCCGAGGCCGAGCAGGGCGCCGCTCGCCAGGTAGCGGCCCGCCGGGTACAGCAGGACCGCCAGCGTCGCGGGCGCCACCGCGAGCAGATCCCAGTTCATGAACCCGTAGATCGCCAGCGTCGGCGCGGCGGCGAAGAACAACGCGCGCCGTCCGACGAGGCGGTGCAGCGCCCACGCGGTCGCGAAGGCTGCGGCGGCGAGCATCGCGGCCGTCCACCCGAAGAAGGAGGCGTACGAGCGAGCCGGCACCCCCGCGGCCCACATCGCCGCCCCGGTCAGCACGGGATACTCGTTCCTCGCTTCGAGGTAGGGGACGCGCCCGTCGTCGATCCCGCGAGCCGTGTACAGGGGGACGATGTCGGTGTAGCAGAGGCGCCGGTACTGACGACCGTCGGCCCAGTCGCCGGTGACGCAGGGCCACTTGATCGCCAGGCCGACGAGGAGCGTGATGCCCGTCGCGGCGAGCACCGTCGCGAGGCTCCGTCGAGGGCGCATCCCGCGATTATCGGGCATCGCGCGGCGTACACTCCGGCGCGTGGAACGGGGGGGAGCGGGGCGTGCCGGGATCGCGGGCTGCCTCCTCGCGCTCGCGGTGCTGCTTCCCGCGTGCGGGGCGGGGAAGGACTACTCGTTCCCGGACGTCCGGATCGACGCGACGATCCTGCCGGACGGCTCGCTCGACCTCGTGGAGCGCCGCACCTTCCGCTTCGACGGGGAGTTCTCCGTCGCGTTCTTCTCGATCGAGCATCCCGCGACCCTCATCCAAGACTTCCGTGTCACCCGCGATGGCCGCCCCCTGCCGGTGACGACGGTCGCCGCGACCTGGGAGCGGTTCGAGGCCGAATGGCCATCTCCGGCCCGCGACGAGGACGTCACCTTCACGGTGGCGTATCGCGCCCGGTGCGCGGTCGAGGTGTTCGGCGACGCCGCGCACCTGCTGTGGCAGTTCGTCGGGCGCGGATGGGAGAAGCCGACCGACCGGGTCCTCGTGACCCTGCGCGTGCCGGGGCGAGCGACCGAGATCCCGGAGCGTCCGCTGCTGCCATGCCGCCTCGCCACCGATCCGCCGCCCGACCGACGGCTCGAGACGGTGCCGCTCGCGCGCGGGGACGTTCGCGCCTGGGGCCACGGGCCGTACAGCGGCGAGGTCGCCTTCGTCGATCCGCAGACGGTGACGTTCGAGGTCCGCGACCTCCGTCCGGCGACCTTCGTCGAAGGATCGGTCCTGATGCCACCCGAGGTCGTCCCGCTCGCCTATCAGCTGTCGCTCCCGGCCCGCGACCGGATCCTGCGGGAGGAGGCCGGCCTCGCGGCCGAGGCGAACCGTCTCCGGGCCCGTTCCGCTCGCGCGCGCACCACCGCCGTCGCCCTCCTGCTCCTGCTGCCCCTGCTGGTTCTCGGGCTCGTCGCCCTGTCCCGCCGCCGCGATCGCGTCGCGGGCGTTCCGCCCTACCTCGAAGAGCCGCCGGACGAAACCCACCCCGCCGAGCTCGCGCACGCGTGGGCGACGCTCGAGAAGGCGAACGCCGGTGAGCGTGCTTACCGCACGCAACTGCTGCACCTCGCGAGGCAGGGCACGATCGAGATCGCCCCGATCGGACGCGTCACGAAGCCGAGCGACTTCACGCTGCGCCGCCGCAAGGAGGCGGCGCCCGGCCTCGACCAGGAGTTCATGGAGTTCCTCTTCCCGGACGGTCAGGGCTCCGTCCGCCTCAAGGAGCTGACCGCGACGGGATCGCGCGGCGCGGAGCTGAAGGAGTGGTCGAAGGAGCTCGCTTCGACGGCCACCGGGAAGCTGGCGAAGGTCGTTGCGAGTCGCACCCGCGTGGAGTCGTGGCTGCTTGCCGGGCTCGCCGCCGCGGTCGCGGTCTGGTCCGTCCGCTCGGCGGGCTTCGGGCCCGCGGACGTCGTTCTCTCCGCCGCCGTCGGCCTGCTCGCCGGCGGCCTCGTTCGCATCGTCCCCGCGCTCCTGCGCGACCCGGCGCTCGCTCTGGTGTGGGCCGTCATCGCCGGCGTCATCGGTGTCCCGAGCCTGATCCCGCTGTGGCTCGCGCTGTCGGAGGGGGGCACCCTGCGCCCGACGCTCACCCACGCGGCCGTCGCCCTCGCCTTCGCGCTGTGGCCGCTCGGTCTCCGGTTCATGCGCGAGCACCTCCCGCCGACGCTTCGCCGGCGGATCGCGCGGTGGCGCGCGTTCCGTCGGTACCTGAAGGACTTCTCGTCCCTGCCGGAGGCGCCGACGATGGCCGTGACGATCTGGGAGCGGTACATGGTGTATGCCGTCGCGCTCGGCGTCGCCGCCGAGGTCGAGCGCCAGGTCCGCGCTCTCGTCCCCGCGGAGGAGCTCGGATCGCCGTTCGCGGGCGCTCCTGCCGGCTTCGACGGCACGGACGCCTACCGCTCGTTCGCGACGACCCGGATCCCGAGCCGCGCCTACGCGCCGCTCGCCGCGGGGAGCGGGTC
>DATLGG010000236.1:0-6441 GCA_035540615.1 Actinomycetota bacterium
ATCAGCGGGTTCCACAACCAGACCCTCGTCGTCCTGGCGGTGAGCTGAGTGCCGGGACCCGGCGCCGACTGGTCCGCGCACCAGCTCGCCGAGTTCCTCGCCGCCGTCTCGTCGTTCACGGACCAGGGCAGCGCCAAGCAGGGGGCGGTCGAGCGCGCGGCCGAGGCGTTCGAAGCCGAGGTCGGTGCGCTGATCGAGGAGGGGGATCTCTCGGCGGTCGTCGGCTTCCCGCCCGACGCGGTGCCGACGGACGTTCTCCTCGATCTGGGGCGGGACTCGCCCGGGGAGACCGACCTCCGGACGCTCGGCACGAGCCAGGTGCTTTCGGTCCCCCTCGGCGACCGCGACGACAGCCGCTTCCTGGTGGCGCGCGCGGGCTCGGCCGAGTTCTCGGTCGAGGAGCGGAACCTCCTTCGCGCGATGGGCCGCGTCCTCGAGCTCACGCTGGGGATGCTCGAGCGTCAGCGACTCCTCGAACACCTGTCGAGGATCCAGCGGTCCATCTCGCACCGCGCGCCGCTCCGGGAGGTCCTCGATGCGGTCACGACCGGGGCCAGCGATCTCCTCGGTGTCGAGGTGGCGGGTCTGCGGCTGATCGACCCCGGCGATCCGGCCTTCGTGCTCACGGCCTCCGCCGCCGGCGTCGATGCCGACGCGATGAAGGCGGTCCTTCGGATGCCCCTCGGCCAGGGCGCCGGCGGGCGCGCGATCAGCGAGGACCGGCTCGTGATCATCGAGGACTACGCCTCGGCTCCAGGCATGGTCCCGCACTTCGCGAGCCGCGCGCTGCAGGTGGCGATGGCCGCCCCGGTCCACGAGAACGGCGTCGTCGTGGGCAGCCTCGTCGTGGCCTCGTACAAGCCGGGACGGCGCTTCAGCGGGGAGGAGCAGGACGCGCTGCTTGCCCTCGCCGAGCACGCGAGCCTCGCGCTCACCGACGCCAAGATCGTCGAGGAGATGCGGGAGGCGCAGCGGTCGAAGGACCTGTTCCTCGCGATGGTCTCGCACGAGCTCAAGACGCCGCTCACCGTCATCATGGGTGGGCTCCGTACCCTCGAGGTCCACGGCGAGGACCTCCCCGCGGAGCTCCGCCACGAGATCCTCGCTGCCGGGTGGCACCGCGGACGCGAGCTCGAGCGCCTGATCAACCGGCTGCTCCAGGGCGCACGAGCCGAGCTGGTGCCTCGCGTCGAGGACGTCGACCTGTTCGAGCTGGTCGCTGAGGGCGTGCGAGGGCTCGAGCACAGCCGTCGGGTCCGCTTCGACGTCCCGACGGACGTCGCGATCCGCGTCGATCGCCCGGCCGTGCTCGAGGTCCTCGGGATCCTCCTGGAGAACGCGGTCTCCCACTCGGGCCCCGGCACCGACGTCTGGCTCGACGCGCGCGTCGAGCGCCGCGAGCTCGTCCTCGGGGTCGCGAACGAAGGGCAGCTGCCGGAGGGCGTCGATCCCGAGACCCTCTTCCGACCGTTCCAGCGCGGAGACGACACGCGTTCCCCGGGCGTGGGCCTGGGTCTCTACATCGCATCCCGCGTCGCCGAGTCGATCGACGGAAAGGTTTCCGTCGAGACCGACGGCGGCCGCGTGCGGTTCGTCCTTCGGGTCCCGGTGTTCGAGGTCGGCGCCGGCCTGCCGGACGCTAGACCCGGACCTCGAGACGACATCCGCGCACCTGCACCGATGCAGCCCGGCCGTTGAGCATCGCTTCGGTGAGGCCCCGCAGGAGCCCTTCCTCGAGGGAGCACGAGCGCCCGTTCTCGCCGGGGGCGCCGCCGTGGAACAGACAGCGCCCGGTCGTGATGCGCATCCCCCCGTTCTCGTTGATCGCGCTCGGACGCCAGCCCCAGCGTGCCAGCTCCCGGCTCAGCAGCTCAGCCCGCGCCCTCGGGTCGCGCGGGGCTCGCCCGTTCCCACGCTTGCGCTTCGAGGTCCACGAGCGGGCCCAGTCCTCGCCGAAGCGCGTGAGCTTGCGCCGGTCTCCCGGAAGCGCGTCGACCGCCTCGGCCATCAGCGAGACGAGCGGGCGCATCGCCGCGTCCGGGCCAAGCTCGAACGGCTCGGGGCTGGGCGCGTAGACGCGTCGCGGCCGTCCCGCCCCGCCGGGGCGCTCCAGCGCCGAGACGATGAGCCCCGCCTGCTCGAGCCGCGTGAGGTGCTGCCGGACGGCGTTCGGGTGGAGGGAGAAGGCTGCGGCGAGCTCTGCGACCCCCTCGGGAAGCGGCGAGAGCCAGATCCGCCGGTAGATCCGGAAGCGCGTCTCCTCACCCAGCGCCCTCGCCGTCTCGTAGAGACGATCCAGCCCCTCGGCGGCAGCCCTCCCCATCGGGGCGATGATAGACCGGCCGCCTCGGACGCGGGGCCACCGGCCGAACGGCCCCCGCCGGGAGGGGGTCTTGTCAAACCGGGCCGGCGGGGGTACCGTTATGCCCTTCAGATTTCTCCAGGAGATATTGGAGAAATGCGAGGAACCCGGGCGGGGGCTCCGGCGTCCAACGGACGAGGCACAGGTATGGCGATGGCAGTCAGTGATTGGGAGATGGGATGGCAGTACCGCGCATCCTGTCGCGGCGAGGATGCGGAGATGTTCTTCGCGCCCAACTACTTCGAGCGCAAGGACGAGAAGGACGCGCGCGAGGTTCGCGCGAAGGCGATCTGCGCTGACTGTCCCGTCCGCGTCGAATGCCTCGAGTACGCCCTGCGCAGCCGTGAGCCCCACGGCATCTGGGGCGGACTGAACGAGCTCGAGCGCAGGGCGCTCATCCGTCAGCGCGAGCGGCGCGCCGGCTGACGGCATGGGGTTCGACGATCGACTGGATGAGCTCGGGATCGAGCTGCCCCCGGCGGCCGCCCCCGTCGCCTCCTACGTCCCGGTAACCACGGCGGCGGGCCTCGCCTTCGTCGCGGGTCAGGTCCCGCTCGAGGGCGGCACCCCGATCGCGACCGGCAGGGTCGGCGAAGCCGTCTCCGTCGAGGAGGGCAACGCACTGGCGCGCCGCTGTGCGCTCCAGGCCCTCGCCGCGCTGCGCCAGGAGCTCGGCTCGCTCGATCGCATCCGTCGGATCGCGAAGGTCACCGTCTGGGTCGCCTCCCAGGTCGGCTTCACGGCACATCCGCAGGTCGCGAACGGGGCGAGCGATGTGCTGGTCGAGATCTTCGGCGACGTGGGCAAGCACGCCCGCGCGGCGGTCGGTGCGCCGTCTCTTCCCCTCGGCGTGCCCGTCGAGGTCGAGCTCGTCGTCGAGCTGACGTAGCCGTTTCAGGCGGCGCGCGAGCGCGCCGACGCGCGGCGTCGCAGGAGCGAGAGCACCTCGATCTCCTCGCGGCGCAGCTCCCTGAGCCTCGAGGCCCACGCCGCTCGCGAGCGCTTGAGCTGTTCGAAGAGGACGCCTTCGGTGTACGCCTCGATGACGTCGGGATGCACGTAGCACTTCCGGCACACCGCCGGTGTGTTGCGCAGCTCCGCCGCGACCTCCTTGATCGCCGCCGCGACCTCGCGCTTCGCGGCGCGCTCCGAGCGCGGCGGCTCGCGCCGACGAAGGACCTGCGTAGCCAGCACGGTCCCGCCCCAGGTGCGGAAGTGCTTCGCGGTCACGTCGTTCGCCGCGATCTCGCGGAGGTAGGCGTTCACGTCGGCGGACCCGACCGCCACCGGCGTGCCGTCGTCCGCGACGTACTGGAACAGGTCGTAGCCGGGAAGGTCGCGGCACGCCCGCACGATCGCCGCCAGACGCGGGTCCTCGACGCTCAGGCGGTGCTTCTTCCCGCCCTTGCCGATGAACTCGAAGAGCACCTCTTCGCGTCCCACGTCGACATGGCGGTCCCGCAGGGTCGTGAGACCGAACGACTGGTTGTCCCTCGCGTACTCGGGGTTTCCGACGCGCGCGAGCGTCGTGTCGAGGAGCCGCACGACGGTCGCGAGGACCTTCTCGCGGGGAAGCCCGGGAAGCGCCAGGTGACGTCGGACCCGCGCGCGGATCGCGGAGAGCGCCTCGCCGAACTCGATCAGGCTCGCGTACTTCGTCTCGTCGCGGACCCGCCGCCACTGCTCGTGGTAGCGGTACTGCTTCCGACCGCGGCCATCGCGCCCGGTGGCCTGGATGTGTCCGCCCGGTGTGGCGCAGATCCACACGTCGGTCCACGCCGGCGGGATCGCGAGACCGCGGATCCGAGCGAGGGTCGCACCGTCGTCGATCCGCTCGCCGTCCGGCCCGAGGTAGACGAAGCCCCGCCCGGCGCGGCGCCGGCGGATCCCGGGGGCGGCGTCGCTGACGTATCGCAGCCCGGCTTCGCGCGCAGCAGCTTCGGAGATCTCGGCCGCGGTCATGGTGGTGCCAGCGTTCCCGCAGCGGAGGAGTGGGAAACCGACGTGCCGATCAGCCGGCTCGTCGGACGTCGCCCTCGCGCCGTGTCACGCCACGGGCGTCCAGCCAGCCGAGGAGGGGGAGGGCGTACTTGCGTGTGGTCCCGAGGAGCTCGCGGAAGCGGCTCACCGTGAGCCCGGAGGGTGTCGCCGCTCCGCGGCGGGCCAGCTCCTCGGCCCGGGCGGCGAACGCCGGGGTGACGACGAGCTCCTGGGAGACGCGCACCAGGAGGCCGGTCGCGCACGCGGCGTCCACCAGGTCGCGGTCGAACCCGAGCCGCCCCAGCTCGGCGGCGTCCGGCGGCGTCGGCTCGCCCGACGCGACGGCGGCGACCAGCTTCTGCGCCTCCTCTTCCCGGTCCCCGAGCCCGACCTGGTGGCCGGGGAGTCGAAGGAGCGTCCCCTCGCGCACGACGTCCCTCCGGGCTTCCAGGTGCGCGAGCAGCGCTGGAAGGAGCCCCGCCTCGAGCGCCGGCCGGAGCGTGCCGAGGGTCCCGGCCAGCTCGGCCGCGGCCTCGTCCATCGGGAAGCCGGGGACGAGCGGGTTCCCCGCGTGTCGCTCCGCGAGGAGCCGCGTGAGCGCGTCCCGCGTCTCCTCCAGCGCTTCGTCCCGGACCCACCACGCCCCGACCCGCTCGGCCGCGCGGATCGCTCCGGGAGAGGATCCGGTGAGGGGCGGGAGATCCGTCGAGCGCACCGCCGTACGCTCGGCGACAAGCACCTCCGCGAGGTCGTGCGGCGCCAGGTGCCGCCGGGCCTCGAGCCTGGTCGCGGCCGCGCCGGGGCGGTGGGGCGGGTCGGCATCCAGCACCTCACCGCCCGCGACGGTCGCGCGGCGACCGGACTCCCGCAGGACGAACGGGTCGCCGACGGCCGCGATCACGGGCTCGTCGAGCTTGAGTCGGGCGAACCCTTCCGTGCCGGGCGCCAGCTCCCTGCGGTCGTACAGGTGGAGGCGGACATCGCGCTCGGCGGCGCCGAGGTAGAGCTTGTAGGCGCCTCGGGCGGTCAGCGGGTCGCGGAGCGAGCGGATCGGCCGCAGGCGAACCTCGAGGCGTGACGTCGGCCGCCACTGCTGGGGTCGCGCCACGACGTCGCCGCGGGAGACGGCATCGCGTGGGGTCCCGGCGAGGCTCGCGGCGACGCGCGAGACCGACCGCGCCTCCTCCATCGTGCGGCGGTGCGACTGAAGTCCCCGGATGCGGACCGTGCGCCCGGACGGGAAGATCGCCACCTCGTCTCCGACGGAGAGCGCCCCACCGGCGAGCGTCCCCGTGACGACCGTTCCTGCGCCGGCGACGGAGAAGGAGCGGTCCACGTGGAGCCGGGGCCGATCCGTCTCGGGCTCCGGTGGCGCCGTGCGCGCCAGCTCGTCGAGCGCGGAGCGCAGATCCTCGATGCCGGCGCCCGTCGCGGCCGAGCAGGGAACGACGGGGGCGCCCTCCAGCGCCGTGCCCGCCAGGCGCTCTCCGATCTCCCGCAGCCGCGCCTCCACCAGGCCCCCCTCGGCGAGGTCGGCCTTCGTCAGCGCGACGACGGCAGCCCCGGCTCCGAGCAGGTCGACGATCCCGAGATGCTCCTCGGACTGCGGCTTCCATCCTTCGTCGGCCGCGACCACGAAGAGGACGAGCCGAACGGGCCCGACACCGGCCAGCATGTTGCGCACGAACCGCTCGTGCCCCGGAACGTCGACGAAGCCGATCTCCCGGCCCGACGGGAGGGTCGTCCAGGCGAAGCCGAGGTCGATCGTCAGGCCTCGTCGCTTCTCCTCCTCCCACCGGTCGGGGTCCATCCCGGTGAGCGCCGCGACGAGCGAGGACTTCCCGTGGTCGACGTGTCCCGCGGTGGCGACGACCTGGAGGGCACCGCTCACGGCGCGGGATCCTCACGCAGCGCGTAGCGGAGCGCCCGGATGAGGAGGTCGTCCTCCCCGGGCATGACGGTGCGGAGGTCGAGCAGGATCGCATCGTCGGCGACGCGGCAGAAGACGGGCGGCGTGCCCTGACGGAGCCGAGCCGCGAGCCGTCCCGGGTCGCGCGCCGCCAGGCGGACGGGGTGGGCGATCCCGACCCACCTCGTCC
>DATLGG010000237.1:0-4870 GCA_035540615.1 Actinomycetota bacterium
TGACCCTCGCGGCAGCGCCAGACCGGCAACGGCGTCCCCCAGTAGCGCTCGCGGGAGAGCGACCAGTCGACGTTGTTCTCGAGCCAGTCGCCGAACCGGCCGTGCTTGATGTGGTCCGGGTACCAGGCGACCCGCTCGTTCACCTCGAGGAGACGCTCCTTGCGGGCGGTCGTGCGGATGTACCAGGCCGGGCGCGCGTAGTAAAGGAGCGGTGTGTCGCAGCGCCAGCACAGCGGGTACGTGTGCTCGATCGTGGCGGCCCGCATCAGCAGGTCCCGCGCGCGCAGGTCCTCGATGATGTCGGCGTCCGCCTCCTTCACGAAGCGGCCCCGGACGAACCCGACGGAGGTGCGGTCCGTGAAGCGTCCCTGGTCGTCGACGGGGTTGAACACCGGCCACCCCTGCGCCTTCCCCACCGCGAGGTCCTCCGCCCCGAACGCCGGGGCGAGGTGGACGATCCCGGTCCCTTCGTCCATCCCGACGAACGAGGCCCCGACGACGCGATGCGCCACCCCGGGGTCGATGTTCGGGAAGGGCGGCTCGTAGCGCGCGCCGACGAGGGCCTCGCCGTCCAGGCGTCGCGTGACCTCCCAGCCTTCGCCCAGCACCTCGATCCGCGCCTCCGCGAGGATCACCGACCGCTCACCGGAGGCCGCCACCACGTACGTCTCGTCGGGGGCGACGGCCGCGCCGGTGTTCGAGATGAGGGTCCAGGGCGTCGTCGTCCACACGAGCAGCGAGGAGCCGACCAGGGAGGGGTCGGCTGCCTCGACGATGGGGAAGCGGACCTCGACGCTCGGGTCGCGGACCTGCGTGTACCCGAGCGAGACCTCGTGGTCGGAGAGCCCCGTGCCGCACCGTGGGCAGTACGCCGTGATCCGGTCGTCCTCGAACAGCAGCCCGCGACGGTGGAGCTCCCGCAGCGACCACCAGACGCTCTCGATGTAGCCGGGCGTCATCGTCCAATAGGCCTGCGAGAGGTCGATCCAGAACCCGATCCGCTCGGTCAGCCGCTCCCAGTCCTCGACGTAACGGGTCACCGACTCCCGGCAGAGCCGGTTGAACTCCGCGATCCCGAACTCCTCGATCTCGCGCTTCGAGCGCGTTCCGATCTCCTTCTCGACCTCGAGCTCGACCGGCAGGCCGTGGCAATCCCACCCCGCCTTGCGGGGGACCCGGTGGCCCGTCATCGTCTTGTAGCGCGGGTAGACGTCCTTGAACGTCCTCGACTCGACGTGGTGGATCCCCGGGCGGCCGTTCGCCGTCGGGGGCCCCTCGTAGAAGACCCACTCCGGCGCATCCTTCCGCAGCTCGAGGGTCTTCTCGAAGATCCGCGCCTCCTTCCAGAAGCGCAGGATGCGCTCCTCGAGGGCCGGGAAGCCGGCCGGGCCGACGGGGTCGAACGTGCTCACTCGCTCCTCCGGTGGGTCCGTTGCGACGGGGACGGGGGCCATGCTACCGTCCGCCAACCATGCCCCCCACGAAGAGCCCCTTCACGAAGAAGCAGCTCGAGCCGATCCGCAAGGGCCTCGAGGAGGAGCGGCGCCAGCTCGAGAAGCAAGCCGCCGACCTCGAGCAGAGCAGCCTCGGCACGCCCCAGTCGGAGATGACGGGCGAAGCCGGGTTCGATGAGGAGTACGCCGACGCGGGCACCGCGACGTTCGAGCGCGAGAAGGACCTCTCGCTCTCGAACAACATCAAGGACCTGATGGACCAGATCGACCGGGCCCTCGAGCGGATGGACGCGGGGGTCTACGGGCTCTGCACGAGGTGCGGGAACCCGATCGAGAAGGCCCGGATCCAGGCGCTGCCGTACGCCGAGCTCTGCATCAAGGACAAGCAGGCCGAGGAACGTTCCCGCTAGCCCGGCGCGATGTCCGACCCGAGCCGGGCCGATGCCGCCGCACGCACCGGACGCCTCCGCATCCTCCTCGCGAGCGTGGCCGTCGCCGGATACGCGCTCGACCGGGTGACGAAGATCCTCGCGGAGCGCCACCTGGAAGGGCGGCCGCCGATCGACCTGATCGACGGCGTCCTGCGTCTGCGCTTCGCGACGAACCCCGGGGGGGCCTTCGGCCTGTTCGGCGGCGCCACCTGGCTGTTCCTCCTCGCGAGCGTCGCCGTCGTGATCGTCGTGATCGTCGCGGCTCGGAAGCTCCCGTCGCGCACGAGCGCCGTCGGGCTCGGCCTGATCCTGGCGGGCGCCCTGGGGAACCTGACCGACCGGGCGATCCGTGGGCCGAGCTTCAGCGGGGAGGTCGTGGACTTCATCGACCTTCACGTCTGGCCCGTCTTCAACGTCGCCGACAGCTGCATCGTCGTGGGTGCCGGGCTGCTGCTCGTCGCCGGCTTCGGGTCGTCGGGCGAGGAGCGGTGACGCGTCTCGAGGCGGAGGCGCCGCCGGGCAGGCTCGACGCGGTCGTCGCCGCCCTCACCGGGCGGTCCCGGGCCGACGTCCAGCGGGCGATCGTCGCCGGGCGCGTCCTCGTCGACGGCGTCGCTCGGCCGAAGAGCCACCGCCTCGAGGGGGGCGAGCGCATCGAGGCGGACCTCGACGGTCCCGCTGATCTCGAACCCGACGCGGAGCCGCTGACGATCCGTCACGAGGACGAGCACCTCGCGGTCGTCGTGAAGCCGGCCGGGGTCGTGACGCACCCGACCCGGACACGCCGTGAAGGGACGTTCGTGAACCGGCTGCTCGGGATGGGGATGCCGTTGTCCTCGATCGACCCGGAGCGCCCGGGCATCGTCCACCGTCTCGATGCCGGCACCTCCGGGCTGTTGCTGGTCGCCAAGACCGATGAGGCGCACCGTGCGCTCGTCGAGGCGATGAAGGAGCGGCGGGTCCGCCGGGAATACCTGGCGCTCGTCCGCGGGAGCGTCCGCCACGACGCCTTCGGCATCGACGCGCCACTCGGCCGGCGGGGGGCGCGGGTGGTCCTGCGCGCGGCCGGCGGTGTCGACGCGGCGACCGACATCGAGATCCGCGAGCGCCTCCCCGCGGCCACCCTCCTCGTCGCGCGTCCCCGCACGGGGCGAACGCACCAGATCCGGGTCCATCTCGCCTCCGTCGGGCACCCGATCCTCGGCGACCGGGCCTACGGGGGCGGGGGAGACGAGGCGACGCGTCTCCGCCTCGACCGGCCCTTCCTCCACGCGTGGCGCCTCGCGCTCGACCACCCCCTCACCGGGGGCCGCCTCGAGGTCGAGGAGCCGCTGCCGCGGGATCTCGATGCCGCCCTCCGACGCGCACGCGGCGACTAGCGGCGCGGCTCAGTGCCGCACTATGATGCGCCAATGGCGGCCCGCGTTTCCGAGCGACCGCTCCCGCTGCCCGTGCTTCCGCTCGCGCTGTCGCTCTCGCTGTATACGGCAGCAACTATCATTGGGCTCCTTCCGCCGGTCAACCTGCTGATCCCGGGCGTACGGATCGCCGTCGAAACAGCCGGTGCGATCATCTCGGTCCTCACCGCGGCGCTCGCCTTCGTGCAGTACGAGGCGGACCGCCTCCGCTCCTGGCTGCTGATCGCGATCGCCTTCGTGACGAGTGCGGCCAACCAGTTCCTCTTCGGCGTGATCGCCGCACCGCCGGGCCCCCTCATCGTCTACCTGCGAACGACGGGGCGGCTCGCGGTCGCGCTGCTCCTGCTCTCGGCCGCCCTGCAGCCCGGGGCCCGCCTCCTCGCGCGGCGCCCTCTGGCGGCAGGGTTCGCACGAGCCGCCGCGACCCTCGCGGTGGTCGCGGTCGCCCAGGTCGGGCTCTGGCTCGCTCGCGAAGGGTTGCCGGACCTGCGGCCCGCCGGGAGCATCCCGTCGTTGAGGGGGGGCGGCGTCGCGCCGCTCCTGGCGATACCGAGCGTCATCTCGGCTGCGCTGATCCTCACGTCTGCCTTGCTCTTCCTCCGCCCTCAGGCGCTGCTGCGCGCCACGTGGCTGGTTCCCGCGCTGCTGCTCGGAGGGTTCAGCCATCTGCACTACGCCCTCTCCCCGACGCTTTTCACCGACCAGATCTCGAACGGCGACCTCTTGCGTCTCGGGTTCCTTGCGGTCCTGCTGTTCGGGGTGGTCGGTGCGATACGCCAGGGCCGCCTGGCCGAGCGGCGCCGCTCCCTCCAGATGGCGCGCGCGTACGTCGACGAGCGACAGCACGCTCGCGAGCTGGAGGATCTCGACCGTGCGAAGCAGGAGCTCCTGGCGATCGTCTCGCATGAGCTGATGCATCCGGTGGCGGCGATCCGCGGATTCGCGCTCACGCTGGAGCGGCGATGGGACGAGCTCGAGGAGGCGACGCGCCTGGAGATCGTCGGACACATCGCGGAGCAGAGCGAGCGCCTCCGTCGGCTGGCGGAGGAGGGCGGCGCAGCTCTCAGCACGAACCTCGAGCGCCTCGACGTCGTCCCGGAGCCACAGGACGTGCGGGATCTCCTCGAAGAGGCGGCGCGCATGGCCCCGGAGCTGGCGGGACGGCTGGAGATCCGGGTCCGGGACGGAGCGGTGGAGACGTTCGCGCTGGCGGACCGAGCGAGGGTTCAGCAGGTGTTCGGGAACCTCCTGTCGAACGCCGCCAAGTTCAGCCCTGCGGACTCGCCCGTTGAGCTCGGTGCGGATGCCGTCGACCGAGAGATCCGGTTCTGGGTGCGGGACCAGGGACCGGGCGTTGACCCGGCAGACAGGGCGAAGCTGTTCGAGCCGTTCGCGCGGCTGGCTGCTTCCGACGGCAAGCCGGGAACCGGGCTCGGGCTGTACATCGCCCGCCGGATCGTGGAGGCCCACGGAGGTCGGCTGTGGGTCGAATCGCGAGCGTGGGAGGGGGCCACGTTCGCCTTCACCGTTCTGAGCGCGGAGGCGGCGGTTTGAGCGAGCCGTGGTC
>DATLGG010000238.1:0-2151 GCA_035540615.1 Actinomycetota bacterium
GGCCTCGTCGGCGTACCGCGCGGCCCGAGCGAGCTGATCCACCTCGCCCGGCTCCTTCACGGCGCGCAGCGGTCCGAGCACGATCGACGCGGACGCGAACCGTGCCTGCCCGAGCGCCTGCTGGAGACGCAGCAGGTGCGAGGCCCACATCCGGTCGGAGCACGCCACGCGCCGGGCCCGCCCGAGCATCCGTCGCACGAGGGCGTACGGGTCGGTCCCGTCGCGCCATCCCACGAGCGCCGCGACGCCTCCCACGCCCGCATCCTCGGCGAGGCGCCTCTCCAGCTCGGGCACGAGGAGCACCGGTTCCGTCTGGGGGCGGATCACCAGGCACGTGAGGCGCTCGAGCGGCGGCGGATCGTGGTCGAGCAGGTAGCGCAGGTCCGCGCCCGGCGCGACGATCAGCGCGTCGAGCCGCGCCGCCTCCGCCGCGCCCGCGGCACGCTCGATCCGCTCCCGCACCGGCATCCGCCCATGATAGGGGCCTCAGGTCTTGAGCCGGAGCGCTTCGTGCAGGATCGAGAAGGTCGCCGGCGTGTGACCGATCACGCGTCCGTCCACCTCGACCGCCACGGGCGGGTCGGTCGTGACCGAGATCTCCCGGCCGCGCAGCTCCTTGATGTTCGGATGGGGAACGTGCTCGCCGCGGTAGAGCTTCGGGATCGCGGTGAACGCCTCGGAGCGTGGGCCGATCCAGACCTGCACGTCGAGCAGACCGTCGCCGGGATAGGAACGCGGGCTGATCCGCATCCCGCCCCCGCGGTACTGCGCGTTCGCGACGATGACGTTGGTGGCGCGCCGCTCGAGGGTCTTACGGTCCGCCCGGACGATGGCCTCGAACGGCTTCTGGGTCGCGAGCGTGCGCCAGAAGCCCAAGAGGTGGCGCAAACCCGAGCTCCGGACCCCGCCGGATCGCTGGACGACGCCGGCGCCGAAGCCCACCTGAGCGACGTTCACGAACACGCGCTCGGCGTCGCCTCCCTCCGGGGTCATGCAGCGGACCGCCACCGCGTCGATCGGGTACGTCCGGTGACCGCCGAGGTGGCGCACCGCGCGGATCGCGTCGCCGGGCAGGCCGAAGGTCCGGACGAAGTCGGAGCCCGAGCCCGCGGCGACCATCCCCAGCACGGCGTTCTCGTTCACGGGCCGCCCTCCCTCCACCATGCCGTTCACCACGTCGTGCAGGGTGTCGTCGT
Source organism: Actinomycetota bacterium (assembly GCA_035540615.1). Taxonomy (GTDB): domain Bacteria; phylum Actinomycetota; class UBA4738; order UBA4738; family CALAEC01; genus DATLGG01. The sequence continues at coordinate 1,197 of DATLGG010000238.1, forward strand.
CGCCGACAGCCACGAGGAACCGGTCCCCTTCGGCGAGCGCCTCGCGCGCGAGCCGCGTCGCCTCACCGGGCGCGGCGGCCTCGACGAAGCGGTACCGGAGCTTCCCCGCTTGGAGCTGTCGCTCGATCTCCGGAAGCTCCTCCCCCACCCGGCCGCGTCCGGCGGCCGGCTCCGCGATCATGACGAGACGCCCGAAGGGACTGCTCATCTCAGATCCCCGTGTAGGCGACGACGCCGCGGTTCACGGCGTCCCTCGCGGCCCGGGCGACCTCGGCCGCGGGTCCGTCCGCGACCTCCGCGATCTGGCGCAGGAGGTCGAGCAGCTGCTTGCAGGTGCGCACGAAGTCGCCCGCCGCGAGCCCCGCCTCGGCGAGGATCTCCTCGAGCGGCTCCCCCTCGGCCCAGTGCAGCGCGACGGCAGCGAAGCCGGCATCGAGCTCACGTGTCAGCTCGACGCCGTGACGCTCCTCGACCCGACGGACCCGCTGCCACAGCTCCTGCAGGCGGCGGAACCGGGCGCGGAGATCCCCGCTCAACACGGGGGCACGGGGCTGGCGTTCCCGCGACTCGTAGACGAACGTGCTGACGAGCGCGGCGAACGTCGGGGGGCCGATCCCATCCAGGTGACCTTCCGCGAGGGCCTCCGCCACGACGATGTCTCCCTCCCCGAAGATCCGCGTCAGCCGCTCCCCTCGCTCGGTGAGCTTGAAGTCCTCGACGTAGCCGAGCTCCCGGAGGACCCCGAGGACCCGGTCGAACTGCCGGGCCAGCGAGTCGGTGCGGGAGCGGATCCGCCGCTCGACCCCCCCGATCTGGCGCCGCAGACGCGACGCTCGGCTCGCCCACCGCTCGTGCGTCTCGAGGTCGGGGCAGTCGGTGACCGGATGCCCCGACCTCGAGACGCACGAGCGGTGGGCGAGCCGAGCGTCGCGTCTGCGGCGCCAGATCGGGGGGG
>DATLGG010000239.1:0-5015 GCA_035540615.1 Actinomycetota bacterium
GCCTCGTGGTCGAGGACGACGGGCCCGGCATCCCGCGCGAGGACGTCCCCCGGATCTTCGAGCGGTTCTTCAAGGCGGACCCGGCGCGTCGGCGGGAGGAGGGCCGCGGATCCGGGCTCGGGCTGGCGATCGCTCGGGAGAACGCGCACCTGCACGGCGGCGAGATCGAGGTGGCGAGCGAGGAGGGGCACGGCGCTCGGTTCACGGTCCGCCTCCCGCTGACCCCGGCGGAGGACACGCGTTGATGCGGCCCCGTGGCGCTCTCGTGATCCTGCTGCTCACCACGGCCGCCTGCGCTCGCCAGGGGGTCACCCTGATCCCCGAGTCCGAGCTCGACGAGATCTACACCTCGCCCAGCCCCAGCCCGAGGCCGGGCCTTCCGCGCACCGGGGTCGTCTACCTCGTCGAGGACGACCGCCTCGCCGCGACGCGCCGCGGGCTGGACCCCGCCCCGACGCTCGCCGAAGCCTTGCTCGAGGCGCTGCTGCGGGAGGGCGATCGGGACGAGTCACGCTCGGCGATCCCACCCGAGACGCGGGTCCTCGACGTCGGCGTCGTGGGCGGCGTCGCCACGGTGGATCTGTCGCAGGGCTTCGAGCAGGGGGCCTCGGGCAGCGACCTCGCCCTCCGGGTCGCGCAGATCGTCTACACGCTCACCGAGGACCCCGAGATCCGCGCGGTGCTGATCGCGATCGAAGGCGAGGTCGCGCCGGTGATCGCCGGCAACCAGCGCGACGTGCTCGACCGGCCGGTCACGCGGGACGACTACCGCGCCCTCGGCCCGCCGGACGCCGACTAGCGCCGACACTCGTCACGGAACCGTCACACGCCCGACGCGTGAACGAAACCCGTCGCGGGCATGCTCTGGACGCTGTGGCGATGAGCGCGATCTTCCGCGACCACCCGACGGCCGCCCCCGCGGCCGTGCGCGACGCATCTCGCCCAGAGCCAACGGGTCGAAGGGCTCGGACGGCATCCCTGGTGGACCCTCCTCCTCCGGGCGATGATCTCGCCATCGTCGAGGTCAGCCTCCCATCGGGGGATCCCCTCTCTACCCAGGCTCGGGTGGAGGAGGGTCTCTGGGACCACGTGATCTGGGGCGGCGAGAGCTACCCCGACGACCTCCTGGCCGACACCGACCTCCTCCGCTAGGTCCCGCGGCGCGCGACGAACAGGCTCGCGGCACCGAGCGTCAGCGGCCGCCATCCGACCTCGACGAGGCCGAGGCGCTCGAGCTCGCGGCACAGCTCCTCGGGTGGTGGGAGGTATCGCACCGACCGAACGAGGAAGTCGTGGGAGCGTCGGTGGCCGAAGGCACCGGCGACGCGCGGGACCGCACCGCGGAACCAGACGTCGAAGCCGGCGCGCGGCAGCGCCGAGCGCGGACGGCCGATCTCGAGGATCCCGAGCCGGCCGCCGGGTCGGAGCACGCGCGCCATCTCCCCGAGCGAGGCGACCGGATCGGCGATGTCGCGGAGGGCGAACGAGCTGATCGCGCCGTCGAAGGTCCCGTCGGGGAACGGGAGCCGCAGGGCGTCGCCGAGCACCCGCAGCCCGTCCGACCGCTCGAGCATCTCGGGGGTGAAGTCCACCCCCACGACGACGGCCTCCTCGCCTGCCGCCCGCCGCACCGCTCGCGTTGACATCCCGGTGCCCGCGCAGACATCGACGTATCGTCCGCCGGGGCCCGCACCGAGCGTGCGAACGAGCGCCCGCCGCCAGCGGTGGACGAGCCCGAACGTGAGGACGCTGTTGAGCCGGTCGTAGTCGGGCGCAAGCTCGCGGAACATCCGCCGGATCGACCCCGGGTCGTCTGGTCGGATCTCCTCCTGCCCCCGCTCAGCCACGAGCCGCACCGTAGCAGCGGTTCCACGATCGACGCGATGGCCGGTGGTACCCTCCGGCCGTGCGGCGACCGGTCTCCATCGCATCGATCCTCCTCCTGCTGGCCACGCCCGCCGGCGGGCAGGACACCTCGGCCTCAGATCCGAGGTATCTCGCCTACATCGAGGCCGAGGAGAACGACGGGACCGGCGGCGCCCTCGTCGTCGTCCGCAGCGACGGAAAGGAGGAGCCGCGGACGCTCCTCGAGCGAGGCGTGCTCGCCGCGGACATCGCCCCCGGCGTCCCGGATCGCGTAGATGATCCCGCCGGGGGCGAGACCCTCCCCGAGAGCCGCCTCTTGAAGATCGACATCGAGACCGGCGAGCGGGAAGACGTCCTGCCGGACGAGACCGCGCACTACCTCGGCGTCGCCGCCTCTCCCCGCGGCGACATCGCGTTCTACCGGACGGTCGCGCGAGCCGTGGAGCCGCCCTCGCACCTCGCACCCGCGATCCCGGAGCTGCGCCAAGCCGCGGTGCCGGTTCTCGCCCCGCCGGAGGAACCGCCGGACACCGGGAACGTCGCCGCCGATGGGCACGAGGACGGCTACGCCCTGCGGTACACGAACGATCCGACGGGCGGAGCGGCCCACGCGGAGCAGCGCGTCGTCTTCGTCGAGGCAACGGTCGCCGAGGAGCTCCCCGTCGCCGAGGGGGAGGGCGAGTCCGTGACGGTCCGCGGAACGCAGGGGGTCTTCTACTGCGGCGCGGCCACCTGCTTCGTCTCGTGGCGCGAGAACGAGACGACGTACACGGTCGGCGAGTTCGGCGACCAGGGAGAGGCCATCGCGTTCGCCGAGTCGCTGCAGCCGATGGAGGACCTCGCCGGCATCGGCTGGCAGTCGGAGGAGCCGTTCCCGACGCCGGAGCTGATCGTGCTCCGCGAGGACGGCGAGCGCGTGACCCTCGAGTCGGTCGAAGGGTTCTGCGAGTGCGGGTTCCCGCCGGTGTCGTGGCGGCCGAGCGCCCGGCGGCTGCTCGTCGCGGCGATGGCGGAGGGGTACACGACCCTGCAGGAGTACCGGGCGAACGGCCGCGGCCGCCCGCGGACCCTCGCGGAGGGCTCGATCTTCGAGGGGCCGGGAGGGATCTTCGACGCGGCCTATGCCGGGGACCGCGTGCTCACGCTCGTCGCGGGTGACTCGGGACCGCCGGGAGACCTGCGAGCCCTCGGCGGGGGGGTCCTGCGCGAAGACGTCCGGGCGTTCGACACCCACGGCTCCCTCCTCGCCTACGTCACGGGGGGTGGCGCCGTGCGGCTCCTCGACCTCACGACCGACGAGGAGGTGCGGCTGGCGCGCGGGGCGATCGACGTGAGCATCGCTCCCGACACGATCGAGGAGGACGCGCCGCCGCCCGCGCCGAACGACGAGGGGCCGCCGCTGGTCCTGCTCGTCCTGATCCTGCTCGCCCTCGCGTCTCTGGGGCTCGGCACCGCCCTGTACGTCGCGGCCCGCCGGCGTCGCCGCCGCTGATCGGCGGAGCAGGAGCCGCGGGGGCGGCGTCGAATACCTCGGGTACCACCGCGAGTCCCCCTCAGACCCCCGCCGCCGAACCACCCCAGCGGGGGTCTTCCCTTTCGGGCTCAGATCCGGCCGCTGCCGCCGGCCATGACCGCGAGTCGGCGGTTCACCGCGTCGAGCACCGCACGCGCCGCGGTGGCGTCCTGGTCGGCGCGACGTGCCTCGACGGCCCCGACGAGCCGCTCCCCGTCGAGCGTCACCACGACGACCACGAGCTCGCCCTCGCCGTGCGTGTGCGCGTACAGCCCCTCGACCTCGACCTCTCCCGCCAGCAGCGGCCCGAGGGCGTCGGCCATCGCGTCCGCCGCAGCGCGGTAGCGACCCGCATGGGTCGCACCCGCGTGGCCGCGGCCTCGCAGCGGCTGGCCGAGCCAGTCGAGGTCCACCTGGGCGTGCGCCTGGCCGTTCGTCGCGATGGAGGCCGCGACGAGCCGCGCCCGCGGCATCGCGCCGGCCTCGCGGGGATCCGGCTCGTCGACCCAGTGCACGCGTGCGCCGGTGCCGGCGACCACCCGCCCGATCTCCTGCTCGAGGATCGAGCGATCGATCCCATCGGCTGAGAGCACGCGGACCCGCGTGGGATCCTGCGGGTCCAGCTCGGCCCAGGCCACGCCGGGGATGGCCCGCACGCGCTCCTCCACGGCGCGCTCCGCCAGCGCGCCGGGGGTCGTGCTGCCGGATTCGATCGCGAACCGCGCGAAGCGCATCGGCTCCTCGGCCGTCGACCTCGGGACGCCGCTGAGCACCAGCGCCTTGGAACCGCCGCTCCCGAGCCAGCGCGTCGTGACGATGCCGGAGCCCGCCTCCTCGTCGGGGCGCAGCAGGGCGTCGCGTCCCGCGCGGGCGAGCGCCGCGATGGAGGCGGCGTCGAGGCCCCGCGGCTCCACCACGACCCGCTCACCCCGTCCGGGGGCGACGGTGAAGAGCGCAGCCGCGTCGGCCTCGGTCTCGGCCATCAGCCACCGCAGGACGCCGGAGACGGGGGTGGGCCCGGCATGCTCGGTGCGCTCGGGCCCGAGGTCGCTCTCGAGGGCTTCGGGTTCCCGGCGCTCACGGCCGGCCCAGACGATCGTCAGCCAGCCCAACAGCCAGACTGTCGCTGCGACACCGACAGCCCAGGCGACATCGCTCCAAGCGATCCCCAGCATGCTCGAAGCCGCGGCGGGCTCGCCTCCGGCCACGCGTACGTCCCTCCCTCCGACCCTTTGCTGTAGGGCGATCCAGCGGGCTTGCGGGGGCCATTCTACCGGCCCGGGCATCCCCTTCCCAACGGAGGGGTCAGGCCCCTGGCTCGCCCTCCTCGGAGGCTCCCGTCGTCGACAGGATGTCGAGGATGGCCTTCGCGTCGCTGTCCTCGAGGGGGGATGAGCGTCGGGTCTTCGCGGCCTGCACGACGGTCCGCAGGTTGGACTCGGTCATCTCGAGCCGCTTGCGGAGGGCGGCGACCTCGTCCTCGAGGTTCTGCGCCCGACGGCGGTCGGCCGAGGACGTGCGTGTGACCTCCATCGCCTCGCGACGCGCTGCCTCGACCTCGGTCCGCGCGCGTTCGACGGCGACGCGCAGCTCCGCGTTCTCGGCCGAGGCCTCGATCAGCCGCTCGATGATGAGG
>DATLGG010000240.1:0-7448 GCA_035540615.1 Actinomycetota bacterium
GTGGTCTTCTTGGCGTCCTCGCCCGAGCCCGTCGCGGCCTCCTGGGCCGGCTCCGGCTTGCGCAGGACCTTGTCGCCCACGACGATCTCCTCGATCTCCAGCTCGGTCATGAGCTGGCGGTGGCCCTGGGTCCGGGCGTACCCGCTCTTGTTCCGGTACTTGAAGACCTTGATCTTGTCGCCCTTCTTCTCGCCGACGAGGCGTCCGACGACCTTGACCGTGCCGCCCTTCGGGCGATGCACCGTCCCGTCCTCCATGACGAAGAGCGTGTCGAGCTCCACCGTCGAACCGGGGTCGAGCTTCTTCATGTACTCGACCTCGATCACGTCACCGGGCTCCACCCGCTGCTGCTTTCCGCCCACCCGCACGACTGCGTACATCGACCCTCCTAGTTCCCCTCCGTGTCCAGGCTGACGAGGATACCCCGCCCCTCGCACGTGGGGCAGGTCTGCGAGAACGACTCGACCAGCCCGGCCGACACCCGCTTCCGCGTGACCTCGAGGAGCCCGAGCGGCGTGATATCGAACACCTGCGAGCGGGTCTTGTCCTGCGCCATCTCCTCCTTCAACGCCCGGATCACCTTGTTCCGGTTCGCCTGCAGGAGCATGTCGATGAAGTCGATCACGATGATCCCGCCGATGTCGCGCAGCCGCAGCTGCCTCGCGATCTCCCGCGCCGCCTCGAGGTTCGTCTGGACGACCGTCTCCTCCAGGTTCGTCTTGCCGACCGCCTTCCCGGTGTTCACGTCGACGACCGTCATCGCCTCGGTCCGGTCGATGATCAGGTAACCACCGGACGGCAGCCACACCTTCCGCTCGAGCGCCTTGTGGATCTGCTCGTGCACGTGGTACTCCTCGAACACCGGGAGCGGCCCCTGGTGCAGCCGCACGCGGTCGAGGATGTCGGGCGCGACCTCCTTCAGGTACGCCGTCACGCGCTCGTAGACGCTCTCGGAGTCGGTGACGACCTCGCGGAACTCGACGGCCGAGAAGACGTCGCGGAGGACGCGGATCGTCAGCTCCGGCTCCTCGTAGAGGACCTTCGGCGGCTTCCCGCGTCGCGACTTGCGGCGGATCGACTCCCACGTCTTCTTCAGGCGCTCGAGGTCCTCCTCGAGGCCTTCGGGGGTGGCGCCCTCGGCGGCCGTTCGGATGATCACGCCGGCGCCCGACGGGCGGATCTCCTTCATGATCCCCCGCAGGCGGTTCCGCTCCTTCTCCGGAAGGCGCCGGCTGATCCCCGACGCGCTGCCACCCGGGACGTACACGAGGTACCGGCCCGCGAGGCTGATCTGACCGGTCAGGCGCGCGCCCTTGCCGCCCATCGGATCCTTCGTCACCTGGACGACGATCGGCTGCCCCGGCTTCAGGACCTGCTCGATCCGGCGCGGCTGCTCCTCCACGTCCTCGTCGTGGGAGACCTCGCCGGCGTAGAGGACGGCGTTGCGCCCTCGGCCGAGATCGATGAAGGCCGCCTCCATCCCCGGAAGGACGTTCTGCACCCGCCCGAGGTAGACGTTCCCCACCATCGACCGGGCTCCCGCACGGGTGACGTAGTGCTCGACGAGCTCACGGCCTTCGGCGACGGCGATCTGATCGCGGTCGCCGTTCTCGGTGATCAGCATGATCTTGTCGAGGCGACGCTCCGGACGGATCTCCGGCTCGCACCGGCGCCGGGTCACGACGCCGCGACGGCGGCGCGCGGTGCGGGTCGCCGGGGGGGCCTCGTCTTCCTTCTGCTTCGGCTTCGCCCGAGAGCGGCGGCCGTCCGCGGGCTTCGAGGCGGGCTTCGTGTCGGGCTTCGCCTCGCTCGACGGATCGGCCGCGGCCTCGCCGTCCCCCGAGTCCGAGGGCTTCTTCCGGCGGCGCCGGCGGCGCCGGCGCTTCGTCGACGAGCTGGTCCCCCCCTCCGGGGCGTCGGAAGCCTCCGTCGGGTCCGCGCGGTCGTCCGCATCCGCTGCGTCCGATGCGGCACCGGGCGATGCATCCCCCGGCGGGTCGGACGTCACCGCGGTGGAACCCTCGGAGGCCACATCGCCGTCCTCGCTCGTGGTCGCCGGCTTCCTCGACGAGGGCCGCCGGCGGCGGCGGCGCGAGCCCGACGAGGTGGAGCGAGGACCCGATCCCTCCGCGCCCGGTTGGTCGCCGTCCGCGGCCGCGGCCCCGTCGCCGGAACCGCTCTCGGTCTGCTCCGGCGGTGCTTCGCCCGTGGTGGGGGGAGCGGCGTCCGCGGGTGCCTCGGCCGTGCCCGCAGCGCGCTGGGCCTGGGAGCGGGAGCCTCTACCCCGTCCGCGGCCACCGCGGCGGCGCCGCGGACGTGGGGTGGATGGTTCGGAGGCCTCCTGCTCGGGGGCCTGCCGTTCGGCGGACCCCTCCTCGGGAGCCCGTGCTTCCTCTGTCATGACGTGGTCCTTTCGCTCGGGAGCGGGTCGCTCCCAGCCGGAGGGGCCACGCGCCGCCGGCGCGGGCCTCACCTCCGGGCACGGATGCAGGTGGGTGGTGCGAACGCCCGTTCGACGGGAAGGCGGACGCGCGGGGTCGGCGGCCCGGAACGGGGTCGTGGAACGAAGACATCTGAGCCCAGGATAGCAGGCGGGACCCCCCGCCCCCCTCTACTTGAATCGCCGCATGTGGATGTTCATCAGCAGGCCGACGGCCAGGAAGTTCGTGACCAGCGCCGTCCCCCCGTACGAGACGAAGGGCAGCGGGATCCCGGTGACGGGCATGATCCCGAGCGTCATCCCGACGTTGACGAAGACCTGGAACGCGACGACCGAAACGATCCCGGTGGCGAGCAGGGTCCCGAACGCGTCCTTCGAGAGCATCGCGATCCGGATGCCTCGCCAGAGCAGGAGGGCGAACAGCAGCAGCAGGAGCATCCCGCCGAGGAAGCCGAACTCCTCCCCCACCACGGTGAAGACGAAGTCGGTGTGCTGCTGGGGCACGAAGTCGAGGTTGGTCTGGGTCCCCTGGAGGTAGCCCTTCCCACCGAGGCCACCGGACCCGATCGCGATCCGCGATTGCTCGATGTTGTAGCCCGCCCGGAGCGGATCGGCGGAAGGATCGATGAACGCCCGGAGCCGGGCGAGCTGGTACTCCTGGACGATGCCGACCCGGAACGCCAGGAAGACGGCGAAGATCGACGCGAGCGTCAGCACACCGAGGTGCTTCGCCTTCGCGCCGGCAACGACGAGGACCCCCAGGAGGATCGCGGCGAACGCCATCGACGTCCCGACGTCCGGCTGGAGGAAGACGAGGCCCATCGGCAGAGCCACGAGCCCCGTCGCACGCCAGACGTCCTCCAACCGCAGCCCGCGTTGGATCTCGGAGAGATGCGCCGCCAGCATCGCGATCACCGCGAGCTTCGCGATCTCCGACGGCTGGAACTGGAACCCGAACAGCGTGATCCAGCGCTGCGCCCCGAGCGTGCGGTTCCCCAGGGGCGTCATCACGAGCAGCAGCAGGATCACGACCGCGCCGTACGTGATCGGCGCATAGACCTTCGCGAGGCGGTAGTCGAACGTCGCGACGAGGATCATCGCGATCAGACCCAGGAGCATGAACGCGAACTGCTTCTTCATGAAGAGCCCCGGGTCGGCCGTCCGGTCGAACGCGCGGATGCTCTGGTGCGTCGCGGAGTAGATCAGCATCAGGCCGTAGATCGTCAGCGCGAGCGTCGTGACCACGAGCATCGGGTCGAGGTGGCGGAGCGGCGACCGCTCCGAGGCCAGCAACCTCCCGGCGCCGACGTCGAGCGAGCGACCGGCGCTGACGTCCATCAGTCCGCCGCGATCCCGACCCGGAACGGGGCCGGGTCGACGTCGAACAGGTGCTCCATGATCCGGCGGACGATCGGCGCGGCCACCTCGGACCCGTGGCCCCCTTCCTCGACCACCGCCACGGCCACGTACCGCGGCCGGTCGGCGGGAGCGAACGCCGCGAACCACGAGTGGGGCTGCTGGTTCGGCGTCTCCGAGGTCCCGGTCTTGCCGGCGACGGGCACGGGGAACCCGCTGAAGGCGTGAGCCCCGGTGCCGCTGGTGACGACCCCCTCGAGGGCATCCTCGATCCGATCGAGCAGCTTCCGCCCGTACCGCACCCGCGGGCCCGGCGCCGGGCGGAGCCGCCGGACGACGTTCCCCTTCGGGTCCTGGACGCGCAGCCCAACGTGGGGCCGGACGAGCGTCCCGCCGTTGGCGAGGGCGGCGAACGACCGCGCGACCTGCAGCGGCGTCGCCAAGACGTCGCCCTGGCCGATCGACATGTTGATCGTGTCGCCCGGGTACCAGACGGGGTCGGGGAAGAGGTCCGGGTGCTTCGAGTGCACGATCGACTTCCACGCGGCGTCCGGCACCCGGCCCTTGACCTCGGACGGGAGGTCGATCCCGGTGGGGCGGTCGTAGCCCCACGCGCGCAGGTGCTGCTGCAGCAGCTCCCCGCGGATCTTCCGCTCGCGGTAGAAGTCGAGGCCGAAGCGGTAGAAGACGGTGTCGCAGGATTCGACCAAAGCCTGCCCGAAGGAGATCGTCCCCGAGTCGGTGTCCTTCCAGTTCCGGAAGACGGTGTTGGACGTGTCCCCCTCGACGGAGAACTCCGGCGGGCACGGGTAGAACCCGTTCGGGTGGGCGTACCCGCCCTTCACCGCGGCCGCGGCGACGAACGGCTTCAGCACCGATCCCGGCGGGTACTGCCCCTGGATCGCACGGTTGTTGAGCGGGAAGTTCCGACGCTTGCTGGTGAGCCGATCCCACTCGCGCTGCGTCAGCCCCTCGAGGAAAGCGCGGGGGTCGTACGTGGGGTAGGAAGCCATCGCCAGGACCTCGCCATCCCGAGCATCGAGCACGACCACGGCGCCTGCGGCCGCCTTGAGGTAGGAGCCCGACTCCTCGTGCACGATCTGGCGAGCGCTCGAGACCCCTTCGGAGAGCGCTTCCTCCGCGGCCTTCTGGATCTTGCGGTCGATCGTGAGGACGACGTCGTTGCCTTCGACCGGCGCTGTGCCCTTCAGGCGGCCCATCCTCCGCCCGCGCGCGTCCACCTCGTAGGCCTGGTGACCGTCCTTGCCGTGCAGGTACCGCTCGTACATCTGCTCCACGCCGCCGCGGCCGACCGCCTGCCCCGGTCGGTACCCGCGGAACGGCGGGGTGTGGAGCTCCTGCTCGTTGATCTGCCCGAGGTACCCCAGGATGTGCGCCGCGAGCGATCCGTTCGGATAATCGCGCACCCCGATGGTCCCGTAGTCGACACCCGGGAACTCCCGCTGGCGCTCGGCGAGATAGAGGATCGTCTCCTCGGGGACGTCCTCGGCCACCGGGATCGCCTCGAAGGGGCCGTAGTCCGGGTCGTCGAGGCGCTCGCCGAGCTCGTCCGCGTCCACGCCGAGCACGCGGGAGAGCTTGAGCAGGAGCGCCTCCTCGTTCTCGACGTCGCTGCGCTTGACCGTCACGACCCGGCTCGTTCGGTTCTGCACGAGGAGGTCCCCGTTGCGGTCGAGGATGCGCCCGCGAGCCGCCGGGATCGGGGCGACCTGCACCCGGTTGTCGTCAGCCGCCTGGCGGTACTCGTCAGACGCCATCACCTGGAGGAACCACATCCGGGTCATGAGCGCGCCGAACATCACGACCACGGCCCAGGCGAGGACGCGCAGCCGCGCGGCTGCCTTGCCTTCGGTCATGGGATCACCACCGGAACACCTTCTTGGGCCTCGACGCCTCCGCCACGCGGCGGATCACCGGGTACAGGATGGGGGTCAGAACCGCATTGTAGATGGCCGAAAGGAAAGCCGTCCGGAGCAGGAACAGGAACCCGACGGTCAGCTGGCCGAGCAGGAACGACAGCAGCCCGTAGAACAGGACGCCGACGAAGGTCGCCGCGGCGACGAGGACGACCGGCAGGGCGGGGCTCGGCGTCACGATGTACTGGCGGATCATCCCCACGACGTAGCCGAGCAACGTGAGGGTCAGCGCGGTGATGCCCTTCGGCTGGTGCAGGAGGAAGTCCTGGCCCATCCCGGCCGCGAACCCGCTGATGGTGCCCGAGGCCGGGCCCTCGAGCATCGCGATCACGACCGTCAGGAGGTACATCAGCTCGGGCTTCGCCCCGAGGAGCTTGATCTGGGCGAAGGCGGTGGACTGCAGCAGGAGGGCGGTCACGACCACCGCCGTCCACGCGAGGGAGCGGCGCACCGCCCAAGTCTACTCCGCGCGTTCCGGCTACCGACCGAGCGAGCCGGCCGCGCGATCGGGGATCACGAGCTGCACGTGGTCGAGCCGGGAGAAGTCGACCGCGTGCCGGACGAGCACGTGTTTCGTGAGGTCGACCTCCGAGGGCAGGACCTCCGACACGACGCCGACGGGAACGCCCGGCGGGAAGATGCCGCCTTCGAGGCCCGACGTCAGCACCTGCTCGCCCGGCTTCACCTCGGTGAGCGGGTCGACGAGGTCGAGGCGCAGATCCTGTCCGGCCCGGCGGCCGACGAGCGCACCCTGTTCCCCGCTCCCGGCGAGGCGCACCGCCACGCGCGACCGCGGGTCGACGATCAACAGGACCTTCGCGGACGAACGCGAGACGCGCACGACGCGCCCGACGAGCCCCTCCGCGGCGATCACGGGGGTGTCGATGCGCACGCCGTCGTCCGACCCGCGGTCCACGATGACCGCCCACTCGAAGTTCGAGACGCTCTCCCCGATCACCGTCGCTCCCCGCGTCTGGAACCCCAGCCGCTCCCTCAGATCGAGGTTCCGCCGCAGCGTGTCGTTCTCACGCTGCAGCTCGAGGATCTGCGCCTGCTCCCCCGAGAGGCGCTGCAGCTCGGCGCGCAAGCGCGCGTTCTCGGAGCGGAGGTCGCTGATGCTGCCGATCGCCGAGAAGAACGCGCCGATCGGCCGGAAGATCGTCGAGACCGCTTCCTGGAGCGGGGTGATCACAGCGAGCGAGGCCCGTCCGACGGCGGCGAGCGGACCACGCTCTCCGCCCCGGAAGTCGATCGTGATCGTCATCAGGCTCGCGAACACGAGGGAGACGACGAGCAGGCGCGTGCTCCGGGCGCGTGCATGAACCGCCACGGGGGGAGAGTCTAGCGCGGCCGCTAGCGGCGGCCGGAGGAGATCAGGACCCGCTTCAGCACCTCGAACTCCTCGAGGCACTTCCCGGATCCGATCGCGACGCAGTACAGCGGGCTCTCGGCGACGTGGATCGGCATGCCGGTCTCGTGCTGGAGCCGCTCATCGAGACCGCGGAGCAACGCGCCGCCGCCCGTGAGCACCACGCCCTTGTCCATGATGTCGGCGGCGAGCTCCGGCGGGCATCGGTCGAGCGTGCCGCGCACGGCGTCGACGATGCTGTGGAGCGGCTCCTCCAGCGCCTGGCGGACCTCGGCGCTCGAGACCACGACGGTGCGCGGCAGGCCGGAGACCATGTCGCGGCCGCGGATCTCGGCCTCGGGCTCCT
>DATLGG010000241.1:0-2226 GCA_035540615.1 Actinomycetota bacterium
GTGGAAGACCGGGTTCGCGCCGAGGCCGACGGCGGCCTCGAGCGTGATGGCCATCGAGGAGTCGACGCGCGCGATCTCCTCGATCGCGAGGCAGAACGTGAGGAAGTCGGCGCCCTGCCCGCCGTACTCCTCCGGGAACGGCAGGCCGAAAAGACCGAGCTCCCCCATCTGCTTGACGATGTCCATCGGCAGCTCGCCGGCGCGGTCCATCTCCTCCGCCCGCGGCCCGATGACCTCCTCGGCGAACGAGCGGACGGCCGCGCGGAACTCCTGCTGTTCCTCGGTGAGGTCGAAGTCCATGCCGAGAGGGTAGCCGACTTCAGCCGTGCGGCTGGAGCCGCCACAGGAACTCGCGGGCCGTCAGGCCGCTCTCGCGGATCTGCCGCGCGACGTCGCGGCCGAAGTACCGGTAATGCCACGGCTCGTGGTCGTAGCAGGTCAGGGCCTCGGCGTCCTTCGGGTACGTCTCGATGAACCCGAACTCCCAGGCGTGCTGGCGCATCCAGCGGCCGGCCGGCTCGCTCCGCCAGCCGACGTCGACGTTAGGGGCGCCGCGCGTCTTGAAGTCCAGACCGGTCCCCAGCTGGTGCTCGGAGTGGCCCGGCCGGGCCGCGATGCGCAGCGCCTCGTCGCGCCCGCGCTGCTGCGTCCACGTCTCGAGCACCTGGCGCTGGGTGGTGAAGCTCCGGTACGCCCAGGTGACGTCGATCGGGTTGCCCGCCTCTTCCGCCGCCGCGGCGAGGGCGGCGAGGTCGTCGATCACGAGCTCTCGGACGAGCATCTCGTCGGTCCCGAGACCGAGCCGGGAGATCGGGACGAGGTCGGGGGGCTCGTACGACCGCGGCAGCCGGTAGGTCGTGTCCAGCAGCGTCCGCTGCCAGTCCTCGTACCCACGGTACGCCGTTCGCTCACGGCCGTACCCGCAGGGAGGGAGCGGCGGGATCTCCGGCTGGGCAGGCTCGTCCTGGACCACTCGCTCGGTCCGCGCGACCCGGCCACCGAGGACCGCCGTCTGGACCAGCAGCCCGGCGGGGATGAGGACGGCGGCGGCGACGCCCAGCACGATGACGAGCGATCGCCGGGACGCCGGCATCCGCTACACCTCCACGAGCGCGCGCGTCCGCTCGACGTCCGCGGCGATCTGCCGGGAGAGCTCGTCAGCCGAGGCGAAGCGGACCTCGTCGCGCAGGCGCTCCCAGAACTCCACCGCGAGCACCTGCCCGGTGAGGGAGCCGTCGAAGCCGAGGAGGTGGGCCTCGAGGTGCAGCGGCTCTTCCCCGAACGTCGGGTTGATGCCGATGTTGATCGCCGCCGGCCACGACCCTCGGTCGTTGGACGCGCGGCCCGCGTAGACCCCGCGCCCCGGCAGACGGATCCCGTCCGGCACGCGCAGGTTCGCGGTCGGGAACCCGAGGCCCTTCCCCCGTCCCGCTCCGGGCACCACGGTCCCATCGACGACGTGGCGCCGCCCGAGGGCCCGATGCGGCCAGTCGAGGTCGCCTGTCGCCAGCGCCTCGCGGATCGAGGTGGAGGAGACGACGCGCCCGTCGAGCCTCAGCAGCGGAACACCCTCGGCGGTGAAGCCGTGCGCCGCTCCGTGTTCGACCAGCGTCGCCAGCGTCCCCGCGGCTCGGTGGCCGAAGGTGAAGCTCTCTCCCACCACGACGTGCGCGGCGCGGAGCGCCCCGGCCAGGATGCGCGACACGAAGGCGTCCGCGGACGAGCGCGCCACCTCCTCCGTGAACGGATGGACGACGAGGACCTCCACCCCGAGCTCCTCGATCAGCCCCGCCTTCCGCCGCAGCGTCGTGAGCAGGGCTGGCACCTCGTGCGGGGTCAGGACCTCCCGCGGATGGCGGTCGAACGTGACGGCCACGGAGCGGAATCCCTCGCGGCGGGCGACCTCCACGGTCCGGCCGATCACCGCCTGGTGGCCCCGGTGCACCCCGTCGAAGAACCCGATCGTCACGGCGCTCGAACCGTCGATCGGAAGGGAGCCGGTGCCCTGGAGGACCTCCATCAGGGCAGGAGCGTACAGGACGTCACCGCGGTGACGGCCCGGGAAGCGGGGCGCCTAGATGGCCGAGGCGGCGAGGCCCTCGATCCGGACCGGGTCGCCGCGAGAGGTGACGACGATCCGGACCGTCCCAGAGCGTGGGCGGCTCCAGGAGGCGACCTCGATGATGCGCAGCTTCCTCGTCACGGCGGACCGGAGGCTGGATCGGG
>DATLGG010000242.1:0-2275 GCA_035540615.1 Actinomycetota bacterium
GCCTCGTCGATCAACCGGATCCGGCCGATGTTCTCCGCGAGCGCGCGGTGGCGCTCGTGGAGCGCGTCGGACCGGCGCTGGAAGTCCAGGAGGTTCCACAGCAGGAGGCCCACCACCACGATGACGCCGATGAGGGCGATCGCGAAGATGCGGATCGGGAAGGGCGCGCTCCCTCGCCTCTCCTCCACCCTGCGATGCGTCTGTTCGCTGCGCGAGGCGCTCACCATCCCCGGTCCGTCGACGCCGATCATCCCACGGCGATCGCCGCGGGGATCGGATGTTCAGCCTGCGCGGGCCATCTCCCTCCTTAGGAGGTCGGCGTCACGATCGAGGCGCTTGAGCAGATCCGCACGCTCCGCCGCCGACAGCCAAGCCGCCTCGAAGGCGGCGCGGGCGATCCGAACCATGTCGTCGAACCCGTAGCCGAAGGCGCGGGCGCAGGCGGCGTACTCGCGAGCGGGGTCGAGGTCGATCATCGCCGGGTCGTCGGTGTTGATCGTGACGTGCAGCCCCGCATCGCGCATCGAGGGGAAGGGGTGGTCCTCGAGGCGGTCGACGGCGTTCGCGATCCGGACGTTGGACGTCGGACAGACGGTGAAGGGAAGGCCCTCCTCCGCCAGCCGACGAACGAGTCCGGGTTCGTCGAGGACCCGGATCCCGTGGTCGATGCGCTCGAGGCCGAGCCCGTCGAGGGCGTCGCGGATCCAGCCCGCCTCCGTCGTCTCTCCCTGGTGGCCGGTGCGCCGCAGGCCGAACCCCGCGGCGAGCCGGTAGGCGTCGACGAACCTCGAGGGCGGGTTGCCCTGCTCCGTCGAGTCCATCCCGATGCCGATCACGCGCTCCGCCCCGCCGGAGCGCTTCAGCTCGATCAGCTCTTCGACGAGCTGACGCCCGGCCTCGCCCCCGTAGGCCTTGTCGATGCCGGCGATCAGCATCGCGCGCGCGCCCGTCTCCCGCTCCGCGGCCTCGAGCCCCTCCTCCAGACCGGCGACGATGTCGGCGAGGCGCTGGCCGGCGGCGAGGTGCCGCGCGGGCGTGAAGAAGGTCTCGCGATAGACGACCCCGTGCTCAGCCGCTTCGACGAGCGACTCGTACGCCAGCCGCGCCCAGTCCGCACGGTCGGCGAGACAGGCCTGGACGAGCCAGAACACCTCGAGGAAGGAATCGAGGCTCGTGTAGCGGTACAGCTCCTCTGGATCCTCGGCCGGGAGCTCGACGCCGTTCTTCCGAGCGAGCTCGACGACGGTCGCGGGGCGCATCGTGCCCTCGATGTGGCAGTGGAGCTCCGCCTTCGGCAGGCGCGCGAGCGCCTCGTCCAGGGTCGCCATCGCGGCGAGGATGCTATCCCGTAGCATCGCCGCGTGCGAAGGAGCGACCCGCGCGGGCTCGGTGTGGTCGTCGTCGCGGCGGCCTTCTTCGCGGCGGCGACCGTCATGGCGCGTCTGGCGTACGCCGCGGGCGCCGACCCGCCGATCGTCGTGGCGCTCCGCTTCGTCGTCGGCGCTGCGGTCCTGTGGGTGGTCGTCGCGATCGGCCGCCGCCGGGCGCGGCTGCGGCGGAACGACGCGCTCTGGATGGTCGCGATGGGCGCCGTCTCGGTCGTCGTCGGGCTCCTCTTCTTCGCGGCGGTCCAGCGCCTCGGCGCCGGTCCCGGGACCCTGACCCTCTACGCCCACCCCGCGCTCGTCGCGGGCGTCGCCGCGGTCCTGCGATGGGAGCGGTTCGGGCCGCTGAAGGCCGTGGCCCTCCTCGTCGGGCTCGGGGGTGTCGCGCTCGTCGTCGGGACGCCCGCGGGCGGGATCGACGCGGTCGGGGTGTTGCTCGGCCTCGGCGCCGCCGTCGCGCTCGCGGTCTACGTCCTCCAGGCGAAGCGGGCGGGCGAGGGGGTCGAGCCCGTCGTCGCCGGCGCCTGGGTGCTGAGCTCGGCCGCCGTCGTCTTCGTGCCCCCGGCGGTCGCGGGAGGGCTCCTCGACCTCGGCCAGACGGCCGCCGCCTGGGGGTGGCTCGCGGGGCTCGGCGCCGCGACCGGTGCCGCCTTCGCGCTCTTCCTCAAGGCGGTCTCCCTCCTCGGGCCATCGCGGGCTTCGATCGGCGCGAGCGCGGAACCCCTCCTGGCGGTGGTCTTCGGCGCGCTCCTGCTCGGCGAGCGTCTTAGCGCGATCCAGCTCGTCGGCGGCACGCTCGTGATCGCGGCGGTCGCGCTGCTGCCGATGGTCGAGTCGCGCTCGGTGGCGCTCGGGGAGGCCCCCCCGCTCGGCGAGGGGTGACGCTCGCT
>DATLGG010000243.1:0-9917 GCA_035540615.1 Actinomycetota bacterium
GGGCAGGCCCGCGAGACCGATGTCCTTCATCGGCCGCCGAGCCTAGCAGGGGCTCAGGCGTCCCACGCATGACCGCAGCCGCGACAGACGTGATGGCCGAGCGTGATCCCGAGCCGGGTGCTTCCGCACCTGGGACACCGATCGAGACGGTCCGTCCAGTCCGGGCGCTCGGTCTGACACGACGGGCAGACGAGGACCTGCCTGCCCCCGGCGACGCCGCGCGCCCACGGTCGCTCGCGCTTGTCGGGGTCGTAGGGTGGGCGCCCGCACAGCAGGCAGGACGGGCTCGTCACGTCAGCGGTAGCCGGCGGCCCGGAAGAGGCGAGGGAGCGTCACCGGACGCAGGTTCCGCTGGCGGAGGCCTCGGATGATCCCCGGGAGCGCGTCCGCGCTCTGGTCCAGCGTGTGCATCAGGATCACGCTCCCCGGGCGCGATCGTCCGACCGCCGCGGCCCGGATGGCTGCCGCCCCGGGGCGCCGCGTGTCGTTCGTGTCCACGTCCCACATCATCACCCGCGGGTGCGAGGTGGCGCCGGCCGCACGGATCACGGCCCCGTCGTAGGAGCCGTACGGCGGTCGGAAGTACGGGGCGGTCGTCGCCCGCGCCACCTTCCAGGCCGTGCGCCGATCCGCGAGGAGCCGTTCGTTGGAGGACGCGACCGTCCGTCCTGCCATGTTGGCGTGGTCCCATCCGTGCGCGCCGAGGGTGTGGCCCTCCCGGACCGTCCGCTGGACGAGGCCCGGGAACGACATCATGCGGTCGCCGGGACAGAAGAACGTCGCCTTCGCTCGGAGCCGCCGGAGCGTGTCGAGCATCCGCCGCCATGCGTCGGCGAAGTGGCAGTCGTCGATCGTGATCGCGACGCGACGCCCGGCTCCCGACAGCCGGTGGAACACCTTCGCGTCGACAGAGCGATGGACGCGGAACCTCCGCCCCTGCGGGACGCTGCGGTTCCCGGCCGCGTCCACGGCACGCAGCCGAGCTCGGTACAGGCCGGGGAAGAGCGTGCCCCCGTTCCGGTAGGTCGGTCGCCAGTCCAGCCCGCGGTCGCCCGGCGCGTAGCGTTCCTCCCTCGCGCGAACGACCCCGAGGGAGTCCCGGATCTCCAGGCGCACCTCGAGCGGATAGGGCCGGTCCGAGAGCGAGAATCGGAAACGGAGCGGGTCGCCGCCGTCGGTGGGCTCCGGCGAAAGACCCTTCCATGCCACGCGCGGACGGCGGGTGTCGACCACGACCGTCGTCCTCGCGCTCTGCTCGAGGCCGACCAGGGTCCGCGCGACCGCCTCGACGACGTAGGTGCCGTCGTCCACCCGACCGCCGTCCGCCCTCCCGTTCCAGACGTAGGTCTCGGGCCTGCCGGCGGTCGCGGCTCGGGGGTCGAACGTGCGTCGTGGTGATTCGCCCTCGAGGATCCGGACCTCGAGCGTCGCATCCTGATCCGACGTCACCGCGATCGTCGTCTCGTCCTTGCGGCCGTCGCCGTTCGGTGAGAAGACGGGCGGTGCCACCTCGACCCGCACCGTCGGCACCACCTCGTCGAGGGTCGGCTCCTGCGCGAGGGCAGGGCCGGTGCCCGCCGCGAGGGCGGTCGCGAGGGTGACGACCAGGGGCAGGGGGGCGGGCCGCATCGGGCCGAGCCTACGGCCGCGGGCGCCGTCGGGTCCATAGCCATCGCGGGCCATTCCCTGAGGGGTGCCCCGGTTGACGCATCTTCGAAGGGGGCGTACGCTCGATATGTTACCGATGGGTAGGTAACGGAGCGAGGAGGCAGCGGATGCGCGAGGCGGTGATCGTCGAGGCCGTGCGGACCCCGGTGGGTCGCAACGGCGGAAAGCTCGCGGGGTGGCACCCCGTCGACCTGCTGGCGGAGGTGCTCCGCTCGACGGTCGAGCGGACCGGGATCGATCCCGCCGGCGTGGACGACCACATCACCGGCTGTGTCTCGCAGACGGGGGAGCAGGGGATCAATGTGGGCCGCAACGCGTGGCTCGCCGCGGGCCTGCCCGAGGAGGTGCCGGCGACGACCGTCGACCGGCAGTGCGGCTCGTCGCAGCAGGCGATCCACTTCGCCGCGCAGGGTGTGATCGCCGGCGCGTACGACCTCGTCGTGGCGAGCGGCGTCGAGCACATGACGCGCGTGCCGATGGGCGTGACGATGTCCCAGGGTCCCGGGATCCCCTTCAGCCAGCAGCTCATGGACCGCTACGAGGGCGGCCTCGTTCCGCAAGGGATCTCCGCCGAGCTCATCGCCGAGCGGTGGAAGCTGACGCGCGAGCAGCTCGACGAGTTCGGTCTCCGCAGCCACCGTCTCGCGGCGGCGGCGATCCAGGAAGGCCGGTTCCAGAGGGAGATCCTGCCGATCAAGCTCCCGGCGGACGGCGGCGCGGAGATGTTCGAGCAGGACGAGGGCGTCCGCTTCGAGACCTCGATCGAGAAGATGGCGACGCTGCCCACCCCGTTCAAGGGCGACGGGGTCGTGACCGCAGGGAACTCGAGCCAGATCTCCGACGGCGCGGCGGCCGTCGTCGTGACCCACCCGGAGCGGGCGCGGGAGCTCGGCCTCCGGCCGCGCGCGCGGCTCCACTCGTTCGCGCTCGCGGGCGTGGACCCCATCATCATGCTCACCGCCGTGATCCCCGCGACGCAGCGGGTGCTCGACCGCGCGGGCCTGCGCCTCGAGGACATCGACGTCGTCGAGATCAACGAGGCGTTCGCCTCCGTCGTGCTGGCATGGAAGCGTGAGCTGCAGATCCCGGACGCCTGGTTCGAGGAGCACGTGAACCCCAACGGTGGGGCGATCGCGCTCGGCCACCCGCTGGGAGCGAGTGGCGCTCGCCTCATGACCACCCTCCTGCACGAGCTCGAGCGCCGGGACGGCCGCTACGGGCTGCAGGTCATGTGCGAGGGCGGCGGCATGGCCAACGCCACCGTGATCGAGCGGCTCCCCGCCTGAGGAGCGCTCAGACCAGCAGGCGCGCGTCCGGCGTGGGGATCTCGACGATCTGCGTCTGCGCGGGGGGCGACGGGAACACCGGCTCCTCCTCCTGGCCGTTGCCCTCGTCCCCACCCGTGAGCAGCGGCAGGACGTAGCGGACCAGGAAGAACAGCACGACGATCACGATCACGAGGATGATCGCGTACTTGACGAACGCGTAGCCGGTCCGGTCGCCGTTCGGTGCGTGATGCGTCATGGTCGCCGCCTACCCGCGAGGCCCGGCACGCAAACCCGCGGCTAGACTGGAAGCGTGCGTCGCTCGCTGACCCTCGCCTTCACGCTCGTCCTCGGACTCTCGGGGACGGTGATGATCCTCCTGTTCATCGGATCGCTGGGTCAGCTGCACCCGGGGAACCCCTTCGTCGCCGTCGTGATGGGGGTGGCGTTCCTGCTGATCGGGTTCGGCGCTGTCCGCGCAGCGGTTCGCCCGCGCGTGGTCGAGGAGCGGAGCGAGCCCGAGGACGTCGAGGACCTCGGGGTCGTGTTCCGCTGCGGGGACTGCGGCACGGAGCTCCGCGTGGAGCGTCTGGGGGAGCTCCAGGTGCCGAGGCACTGCGGGGAGCCGATGCTGGTGGAGCGGCGCCCCGCGACACGTCACTGATCCGCGATCTCCTCCGCCCTCTCGCGCACGGCCCGGAAATCCCGGCGAGGGCCGCTTCCCTCCAGGAGAGCGTCCGTCGAGGAGAAGCCCCACCCCGAGAACCGGATCCCCACGCGGCTCCAGACCCGGCGCAAGGATCCCCCGCACTCGCCGCAGGACACCGGCGCCGGCCCGTCCATCGCGTGGAGGACCTCGACGTTCGACCCACACTCGAGGCAGCGGTACTCGTACAGAGGCATGAGACGAGGGTACCGCGACGCCGTTGTCCCCACCTGGGGAAACACCTGGGGATAATTACCCCGGTGTCGTTCCGCCCCTAGCGCAAGCGGGTCGCCGCGATGAAGCCGGCGCCGATCATCCCGAGCCCCACCCACAGGTAGAGGTTCCGGGGCGACCCCGGCAGCAGGAAGCCGAGGTAGTTGAAGACGATCACGAGGACGCCTGCGAACAGGATCGACAGGACCACCGGCGCGTACCAGCGCGGGCTGGGCTTCGGCTTCGGCTTGGGGGGCGGCTGATAGGTCCGCCGCTTCGACTTCGACTTCGGCACGAGCCCTCCTTCCGGGTCGGCCTATGATACCCGCATGCCGCGAGCCGCCTCCCGAGCCCCTCTCGCGCTCGCCGCGGCGACGCTCGGATTCCTGACGGTCGTGGCCGCGTCCCAGGAGCCGACGCCTGCCCGCGCTACCCGCCGGCTGGGGTTCGTGGACCTCATCCGCGAGCAGGACGAGCGGATCTCCACCCTCCGGGCGGAGGTCTCGGAGCTCGAGCGACGGGTCGGGCGGTCGCGCGCGACCGCGTCCGCGGGCTCCTGCGGGCGGTCCGACGGCTCGACGTCCGATCGGGCGGGTCGGCCCTGCGCGGCCCTGGAGTCGTCGTGACGCTCGACGACAGCCCAGCGGGACGGTCTCCGACGGGCGATCCGAACGACCTCCTCGTCCACGAGCGCGACATCCAGACGGTCGTGAACGCGCTGTGGTCGGCCGGCGCCGAGGCGGTCGCGGTGAACGGGGAGCGGCTGACGATGCGCTCCGCCGTGCGATGTGCCGGGAACACGCTCCTGCTGCACGGCCGCGTCCACAGCCCCCCGTACCGGATCTCGGCGATCGGCGACGCGAGGGCGATCGGTGGGACCCTCACGGCCCAGCCGGGGATGGACCGGCTGCTCGATGCCGTGGCGGCCTTCGGCATCCGGTTCGACGTCGAGACGGCGCGGGTGGAGATCCCCGGGCGCGATATCGCGAGCGCTCTCGAGGAGGCGCAGCCCGCGTGATCGCTTTCCTGCGCCGGCGTCAGCCGCGGAACCCCGCGCTCGCGGTCGTGTACTGGCTGGCCATCCTCGCGGTCACGCTCGCGGTGCTGTTCATCGCGTTCTTCTACCTGGACAACTACCTGCCCGGCGGAGGGATGTTCTGACCGAGGAGATCGCGGCCGTCGACGCGTACGCGCGTGAGGTCGAGGCGAGGGTCGAGGCTGCGGGCTCCGACGGGCTCGTCCTGGACCGGACCGTGTTCTACCCGCGCGGCGGTGGTCAGCCGGGAGACACGGGGATGATCGCCTGGGAGGGGGGCGAGGCCCGCGTCGTCGACACCGTGCGGAGCGGCGGCGTGCCGCTGCACGTCATCGATGGGCCACGCCCACCTGATGGCGTCATCGTCCGGGGGACGATCGACTGGGACCGGCGCCACCTGACGATGCGCACGCACACGGCGCTCCACGCGCTGTCGGGGATCATCTGGCGCGACTACGACGCGAAGGTCACCGGCGGGAACATGGAACCCGGAGCGGCCCGGATGGATTTCGAGCTGGCGGCGATCTCCGCGGACTTCGGCCGGGAGGTCGAGGAGAAGCTCAACGCCGCGCTCGCCGAGGACCATCCCGTGGAGGTGCGGTTCCTCCCGCGCGCGGAGGCATTGGCGGACCCGGACCTGATCCGGACGAAGGTGAGCCTGATCCCCGAGCACGTCGACCCGATCCGGATCATCGACATCGTCGGGTTGGACAAGCAGGCCGACGGCGGAACGCACGTGCGCTCCACCGCCGAGGTCGGGCGCGTGCGGGTCGTGAAGACCGACAGCAAGGGGAAGGGCTTCAAGCGGATCCGGATCGCCCTGGACCCCCTCGGCTGACCTGCCTTGTCCCGCGGGCGCGGGTTCGGGTTCAATGACCCCACGGTCCCGAAAGGAGTTGGCATCGATGGCGGAACGTTCGTGGCTGACGAGCTACCCACCCGAGGTCCCGCACTCGCTCGAACCCTACCCGGAGCGGTCGCTCTACTCGGTGCTGGAAGGGTCGGTCCAGCGGTTCCCTGACCAGCCGGCGATCGCGTTCTTCGGCAAGCGACTGACGTATGCGGAGCTCGAGCGGGAGGTCGTGCGCTTCGCCGGGGTGCTCGCCTCGATGGGCGTGCGCAAGGGGGACCGCGTCGGGTTCGTCCTGCCGAACTGCCCGCAGTACGTGATCGCGTTCTTCGCCTGCCAGCGACTGGGCGCCGTCGTCGTCGGGAACAACCCGCTCTACACGAAGCGTGAGCTCGCGCACCAGCTCAACGACGCCGGCGTGGAGACCCTCATCGTGCTCGACCTGCTCTACCCGCTGGTGAGCTCGGTCCGCAACGAGGTCGGGTTCCGCCGCGTGATCGTCACGAAGATGACGGACTACATGCCGTTCCCCCTGAACGTGCTCGCGCCGATCAAGTTCCGCAAGGAGGCGAAGCACGAGGGGAAGGGATGGCCCCCGGTCCCGGAGGACGCCGACGCCGACTGGTGGGCGGACCTGATGAAGCAGGACCACCCCGAGCCCCCGGTCGCGCAGGTCGACGCGAAGGAGGACCTCGCGGCGCTCGTCTACACCGGCGGGACGACCGGGGTCTCGAAGGGCGCGATGCTCACGCACTTCAACATGGTGAGCAACACGTTGCAGACCGCCTCATGGTTCAAGGGCGCCGGAGAGGAGGGGAAGGGCGGCATGATGTGCGTCCTCCCGTTCTTCCACTCCTACGGCCTCGGCGCCGTGATGAACGTCGGGATCGTGCTCGGCCTGAAGCTCGTCCTGCTGCCGAGGTTCGAGCTGAAGATGGCGCTCAAGGCGATCCAGAAGGAGAAGCCGACGCTGTTCCCAGGCGTTCCGCGGATCTACATCGCGATCAACGAGTCGCCGGAGACGACGAAGTTCGATCTCACCTCGATCGTCGCGTGCTTCTCGGGCGCCGCGCCGCTCCCCGTGGCGGTGGCGGAGAAGTTCGAGCAGATCACCGGCGGCCGCCTCGTCGAGGGCTACGGGCTGAGCGAGACCTCCCCCGTCACGCACATCAACCCGATCTTCGGCAAGCGCAAGTTCGGCTCGATCGGGACCCCGCTGCCGGACACCGACTGCAAGCTCGTCGATGTCGAGGATCCGGACGTGGAGGTGTCGGGCGATCAGGAGGGTGAGCTCTGCATCTCGGGCCCACAAGTGATGAAGGGCTACTGGAACCGCCCCGACGAGACCGCCGGCATGATCCGCCAGCACGCCGACGGGAAGCTCTGGCTGCACACGGGTGACATCGCGAAGATGGACGAGGAGGGCTACTTCTCGATCGTCGACCGGAAGAAGGACATGGTCATCGTGTCGGGGTTCAACGTCTACCCGACCGAGGTCGAGCAGGTCCTGTACCGGCACGAGAAGGTGCAGAAGGTCGCGGTCGTCGGCGTTCCCGACGACACGACCGGCGAGGCGGTGAAGGCCTACGTCGTCCTCCGCGAGGGCGTCACGGCGACCCCGGAAGAGATCATCGAGTGGGCGCGCAACCCCGAGCACGGCCTCACGGGCTACCGGGTCCCGAAGCACGTCGAGTTCCGCGACGAGCTGCCGGAGACGATGGTTGGGAAGGTGCTCCGCCGCGTCCTGATCGACGAGGAGAAGCAGAAGGCGGCAGCGAGCTCCTCCTAGGCGCGGGACCGCCGGCGCCGGTGCGAGCCGCGGTACTTCGGCCGGATGTCACGGTAGAGCAGCACGAACGAGCGCCACGCGAACAGCAGCGACGCGAGCCCGAGCGCCGCCAGGGCGGCCATGAGTGGAACCTCGGTGATGCGGGTCACGTCGGCGTGCCCGCGTCGCGACGCCGCTGATCGGCGCGGCGCTCCGCCTCGAGCCGCTCGAGACCGACCGAGGAGTGGTCCACGAACCGCATCGCCTCCGCGATCGCTCGGTGTCCCGCCTGTTCGCCGATCAGCCGGTGCATCTCCTGCGCGACGCGTCGGTAGGCGGGATGCCCCTGGGGCGTAGTGCGGAGCTCGATCAGATGCATCGCCTCGCGCGCGTTCATCTGCATCACGAAACGGATCCGGCACGCCATCGGCACGGCGTACTGGGCCGCGAGCCCGAGCCCCGCGTCCCGCAGGGTCTTCCACAGGTCCGCGCAGGCGGAGAGAGAGGCCTCAACCTCCTCGCCGGCGCCCACTTCCTCGATCTCGGGGGCCAGATCCGCGCCGTGGCCGGGCGTCAGCTCCTGCCACTCGATCGTGAGGAGCCGGTGCCGCTGGAGGTCGCGGAACGCTCCGTAGTCGCAGAGCACGTCGAACCGGTACCCGGTGCGCTCGAAGGCGCGACCCGGCTTGTGCCGCCGGTTCGACCGCTCTCCGACGTAGGTCCGCAGCACGCGCATCCGCTCGCCGACCGTCATGTCGCGGGCCCGGCGCAGGAGCTGGTCGTCGGGCAGGTCGGTGACCTCGTACAGGGCCGCCGCGACGACCTTGATCTCCCCCTGGGGGTCGAAGTCGGTCAGGACGACCTCCGGGCGCGGCTCGGCTGGCTCCCGCACGAGCTCTTCGGCGGCCGCCGTGAGGGATCGTCGGGTTTCGTCCAGGTACCGTGACCACCGCCCGCCCCGGTCGGGCAGGTCCACGCGGCGGAGGAAGGCCGGGATCACCTTGCGGAGCTCGACGAGGATCAGGTCGGCGTACGCCCGGACCTCGGCCAGCGGGTGCGCGCGCATCCGCAGGAGGAGCTGCTCGTAGCTCTGCCCGGTCCCGAAGATGCCGACGTTCGTGCGCGTCGCGGCCGGCAGCACCCCGCGGAGCACGTCGCAGGCCTTCGCTCGGATCGTCGCGCGATAGACGGGGTCCGGATCGGAGGGATCCTGCGGGAACAGCCGCCGGAGGTGGTCCTGCATCGGCTCGAGCCACCGAGCGTAGGTCTCGAAGGCGGCGTCGAGCGTGGTGCGGTACCGCTCGGACAGTCCCGCCTCGGCGACCTCGGGGGGCTCCGCGTACCGCCACCGGCCGCCCGGGCGGTCGTCGTAGGGGACGTAGCGCGTCGACTGCTCGAGGTAGGCCATGAGCCGCCCGCGCTCGAGGACCTTCGCCAGGATCTGCGACGATTGCTCCGCGGCCAGATGGACCCCCCCGAGCTGTGCCACGGAGTCGTCGCCGTACTCGACGAAGACCCGCTCGTAGAGGCGCTCCGCGCGCTCGACGCCGGCCCCCGCGGACGTGGTCTCCTCCGTCTCGTCGGCGAACTCGTCCAGGAAGAGCCGTCGCAGGGACTTCGGCGAGCGCGAGTAGCGCGCGAACAGAGCCCCCTTCGTGACCTCGGGCAGGTTGACGAGCGCGAAGACGGGTCCGTCGACGTTCGTGAAGTGCCGTGCGAGGATCGTGCGCTCCTCGGGAGTGAACCCCTCCTCGACGAACCAGAGCGTCACGGAGAGGGAGACGCCGTGGCGGTCGGCGAGGGCGACGTCGGCGGCGGTCCCGCCGACTTCCAGACGCGGACACGGCTGCCGGCCTGCACGCTCTCACCCGCCCCGGGGTCTTGGCGGAAGATGCGCCCGGCGGGGCACGCGGTCGTGACCTCCTCGCCGACGACGCGCATCTGCAGGCCCGCATCCTCGAGCCGTGCCTGTGCCGTCCCCTCGTCGACGCAATCGTCCACGCGCGGGACCACCACCGTCGTGATCCCGCGGGAGACCACGACGTTCACCTCCCGCCCCGGGCGGACCTCGCGTCCCGCATCCGGGCTCTGGTCGAGCACGGTGTCAGGCGCCTCCTCGCTTTCGACCCGCTCGACCGAGCCCAGTCGCAGCCCCGCGGCCTGGAGGTCCGCGCGCGCGTCGTCGAGGCTCTTCCCGATCAGGTTCGGGACCTCGACCGGTTCCGGCCCGGTCGAGACCAGGATCGTCACCTCGCTGTTCTCCGGTGCCGACGTCTCGGGTTTCGGGTTCTGGTCGAAGACGCGGCCCTCCTCGACCTGGTCGTGCGGCTCCTCGCGGACCCGCACCGTGAAGCCCGCTCGTTCGAGGATCCGCTCGGCGCGTCCCTGGGGCTCACCGATGACGTCGGGGA
>DATLGG010000244.1:0-2601 GCA_035540615.1 Actinomycetota bacterium
CGTGATCTCCCCCGCGGCCGGCGGCCGCGCCGACGCCGCAGGACCTCGCCTTCCCGCAGGAGCCGTTCCGGCGCCAGCCGCCGGCCGCGGGGGAGATCACGAGCTTCGAGCAGCCGCCGCTGACGCAGTTCACGCTCGCGAACGGCATCCGGGTGTACCTCGTCGAGAACCACACCCTCCCGACGGTGTCGATGCAGCTCGTGTTCGCCGGAGGCTCGGCGGACGACCCGAAGGGGAAGGAGGGGCTCGCCTCCGTGTGCATGGGGCTCCTCTCCGACGGGACCGAGAAGCTCGACAAGATCGCCTTCAGCGAAGCCCTCGGCGATCTCGCCTCGTCGATCGGCAGCTACGCCGGCGTCGACGAGCAGGCGGTCACGCTCTCCAGCCTGACGAAGAACCTCGATCCGACGCTCGACCTGTTCGTCGACACCCTCCTCCGCCCGGGGATGCGCGCGGACGAGTTCGACCGGACGATCAAGAAGCGGCTCGAGTCGCTGAAGCAGATCAAGGCGTCCCCGCAGGGGATCGCCGGCCGCGTCGCGGGCCCGATCGCCTACGGGGACGATCACCCCTACGGGCGCGTCTGGACCGAGGCGTCGACGAAGGCGCTCGAGGTCGAGGACTGCCGCGCCTACGTGAAGTCGTGGATCCAGCCGGCGAACGCCAAGCTCTTCGTGGTCGGGGACGTCACGCGCAAGGACGTCGAGGAGAAGGTGGGGAAGCGCCTCGCCTCCTGGAAGGGGAAGGCGAAGACGCCGGTCGCGATCCCCGCGCCGAAGCCTCGCAAGGGGAAGGTCTTCCTCGTCGACGTGCCCGGCACGCCGCAGGCGCTCGTCCGGATCATGCACGGCGGCCCGAAGCGCCAGGACGAGGACTACGTGACCAACTCGCTGATGGTCTCGATCCTCGGCGGCGGCTTCTCCAGCCGGATCAACATGAACATCCGCGAGGAGAAGGGCTGGGCCTACGGCGCCTACGGCGGCTTCTCCTACGCGCGGAACTTCGGCCTCTTCTCCGCCGGCGGGTCGATCCTCGTCGACAAGACCGCCGACTCGATCCAGGAGATCCTCCGCGAGATCGAGCGGATGAAGAAGGAGCCGGTGACGGAGGGGGAGCTCGCGAGGGAGCGGGACGGCGCGATCCTGTCGCTGCCGGCGAGCTGGGCGACGGGGGCGCAGGTCCTCTCGACCTATCGGTCGCTCGTCTACTACGGGCTGCCGCTGGACTGGTACTCGTCCTACGTGCCGAAGGTGAAGGCGGTGACCGTTGGCGACGTGCAGGCGGCCGCGCAGGAGCACCTGAAGCAGGACGTGCAGATCCTCGTCGTCGGCGACGCGGAGAAGGTCGCGCCGGAGCTCGCGAAGCTCGGGCCGATCCTCCGCCTCGACGCCGACGCGAAGCCGACGGAGCAGGCACGCTGATGGACGCGCGGGGAGCCCTCGAGCGGCTGAAGGAAGGGAACCGGCGGTTCGCCTCGAACGTCCGGAGCGTCGAGTCGCTGCTCTCGCAGATGCGCCGGGACCAGCTCGCGGACGGGCAGAAGCCGTTCGCGATCGTGCTCGGCTGCTCGGACTCGCGAGCGCCGGCCGAGATCGTCTTCGACCAGGGGCTGGGCGACCTCTTCGTCATTCGCGTGGCCGGGAACGTCGTCGCCCCCTCGCAGATCGGGAGCGTCGAGTTCGCGGCGGAGCGGTTCGGCACGCGCCTCGTCGTCGTCATGGGGCACACCTCGTGCGGCGCGATCAGCGCGACGCTCGACCACCTCACCCGGCCGGAGGAGCCGCTCCCCGGCAGCCTCCGCTCGATCGTCGATCGCGTGAAGCCGGCGCTCGAGCCGGTCGTCAAGGGCGACACGCGGGACCTCGTGATGGAAGCGACGCGCGCGAACGTGCGGCACTCCGTCGAGCAGATCCGCCGCGGCTCCCCCATCCTCGAAGGGCTCATCGCGAACGCGGGGCTCCTGGTGGTGGGCGCGGTCTACGACATCCGCACCGGCGAGGTCGAGTTCCTCGACGGCGCCTAGAAGACGTAGTCGGTCGAGAGGAACGTGGACAGGCGCCGGGTGACGATCTCCGTCACCAGGCCGGTGTTCGCCGGGTCGGCGCTGGTCGCCACCACGCAGCGGATCGAGAAGGCGCGCAGCGCGTCGGAGACGGAGAGCGTCCCCTCCGCGGAGTCCTTGCGCCCGGTGAAGGGGAAGGTGTCGGGGCCGCGGCGGCACTGCGTGTTCACGTTGATGCGGGAGACCCCGTTCACGTGGGCGTCGATGAAGCGGGCGATGCGCTGCGGGTCCTTGCCGAAGATCGACATCTGCTGGCCGTACGGCGACGCCTTCATCTGCTCGTCGACCTCCCGCTCGTCGCGCCAGGTCGCGATCGGGACGACGGGGCCGAACTGCTCGAGCTCGTGGAGCTGCATCCCGGGCTTCACGCCGGAGACGACCGCGGGCTTCATCCACGTCCCGTGGACCGCGCCGCCGTCGCGGTTCACGACGCGCGCGCCCTTCGACACGGCGTCCGCGACCATCGCCGCGAGCGTCTCGGGCTTTCCGTGCTCGGGGAGCGGCGTGATCGAGACGCCGGGCTGCCACGGCATTCCGCC
>DATLGG010000245.1:0-3541 GCA_035540615.1 Actinomycetota bacterium
CTTGCATGGGCGCCACCCACTACCGATTGGGCCTCGGCCCCGGCCCGAACGCCTAGTCGGCGGCGGACATCGCCTCGATCAGGACGTCGGCGATCTCGGGGCGGGTGAACTCGGGCGGTGGGCGCTCGCCGGCGCGGAGCATCTCGCGGACCTTGGTTCCGGAGAGCGAGAGGCGGTCGTCGTCGCCGTGGGGGCAGATCTTCGTCGTCGCCATGCCCTCGCAGCGACGGCACCAGAAGGAGTGCTCGAACATCAGCGGCTCGATGCCGAGCTCCTCGGGCTCGAATCGCTCGAAGATCTTCTGCGCGTCGTAGGTGCCGTAGTACGTGCCGACGCCGGCGTGGTCGCGGCCGACGATGAAGTGCGTGCAGCCGTAGTTCTTGCGGACCAGCGCGTGGAAGATGGCCTCCTTCGGCCCGGCGTAGCGCATCGCGGCGGGGAAGACGGAGAGCAGGACGCGGTCCTTCGGGTAGTAGCCATCGAGGAGGACCTCGTAGCAGCGCATCCGGACGTCGGCGGGGATGTCGTCGCCCTTCGTCTCGCCGACGAGCGGGTGGAGCAGGAGC
The DNA here is from genome assembly GCA_035540615.1 of Actinomycetota bacterium. Taxonomy (GTDB): domain Bacteria; phylum Actinomycetota; class UBA4738; order UBA4738; family CALAEC01; genus DATLGG01. The sequence goes on from DATLGG010000245.1 coordinate 567, forward strand.
CCGTCGCAGATCTCGAGGGCGCACTTCTGGATGTACTCGTGCGCGCGATGGACCGGGTTGCGGGTCTGGAACCCGACGACGCGCCGCCAGCCGCGCTCCTCGAAGGCGGCACGGGTCTGCGCCGGCGTGAGGCGCCGGTCCGGGAACGGGCGATCGTCCGGCAGCGAGGCGACGCGCACCGGGCCCCCGACGAGCCACTCGCCACCGTCGGCCACGGCCTTCACGCCCGGGTGGGCGTCGTCGGTGGTGCCGTAGACGCGCTCGGCCTCGACCTCGCGGTCCCGGCGGTACACCTCCTCGACCTGGAGGACGGCCGCCGGGCGATCGCCGATCGTCAGCGCGACCGCGTCGGCGCCGCCGACCTGCTTCACCTGATCCTCCGTCAGCGACAGCGTGATCGGCAGGCTCCAGATCAACCCGCTCGCGAGGCGCATCTCGTCGAGGACCGAGCGGTAATCCTTCTCGCCCATGAAGCCGCCGAGCGGGGACATCGCACCGACGGCGAGCATCTCGAGGTCCGCCTGCTCGCGCGGACCGAGGGGGATCTTCGGCAGGTGCTGGGCCTCGCCGGCAGCCTCGGCGTCGGTGAGGTCCAACAGCTCACCGCCGTGGGGGTCGATCGTCATCGTCACACCTCGCAGGATCGGGTCGGGTCGGGCCCCCGCAGGATAGACGACCGGGGGCCGCGCGCGGGTCCGGCGCTATACTCGACGTGACCTCGCGGAAGGAACCTCGTGCAGACCCTCCTCGCTCCCGAGCTCATCGACGACCTCAACCAGCGCTTCGAACAGGCGACGGCGCAGGAGATCGTCCGCTGGGCGCTGGAGGGATCGGGCATCGAGAAGGTCGCGCTCGCGAGCTCGTTCCAGGACGAGGCGGTGGCGCTGATCCACATGGCCGTCCAGGTCCGGCCGGACGTTCCGGTGATCTTCCTGAACACCGGGTTCCATTTCGCGGAGACCCTGGCGTTCAAGGAGCAGCTCGTCGAGCGGTTCGGTCTCAACCTCCTGGAGCTGACGGGCGAGGAGACGGTCGAGTCGCAGGCCGCGAAGCACGGCCCCCGCCTCTACGAGCGCGACCCGAACCTGTGCTGCCGGATCAACAAGGTCCTCCCGCTCGACCGCACGCTCCGGACGCTCGATGCCTGGATGACCGGCCTGCGCCGCGACCAGGCGCCGACCCGCGCGGGCACGCCGATCATCGACCGCTACGAGCTCGAGCCCGGGCGCTGGATCGCGAAGATCAGCCCGCTCGCGAACTGGACGAAGCGGGAGGTCGTGCGCTACCTCGGCGAGCACGATCTGCCGCGACACCCGCTCTACCGCCTCGGCTTCGCCTCGATCGGGTGCGCCCCGTGCACCCGGGCCTTGTTCCCGGGCGAGGATGACCGCGCCGGCCGCTGGCCGGGGGCCGACAAGGTCGAGTGCGGCATCCACCTGAAGCCGCCCGCGAACGGCTAGACGCGGACGCGCAGGATCGAGGCGTCGAGCGCCGCGCGGATCACGGCAACCCCCTCACGGACCTCGACCTCGCGGAACGCGATCCCCTCCACGATCTGTGGGAGCGGGAAACGCAGCGTGAGGGGAACCGGCGGGTCCACGGGCTCGGCCTGCTCCGGCTCGAAGACGACCTCACCGTCCTCCAGCGCGAGGGTCCCCGTCACCGACGCCTCGACGCCCTCCTCGAGCGTGATCCGCACCTCGGGCCCGAGGAGCTCCACCCGCCCGGGGAGCCCTTCGCGGCGCGCGAGCTCGGTGAGCGCCTCTTCGTCGATCTCGAGCTCGGCCGAGCCGCGCTCCGCGCGGACGACGCCTCCCCCGCCGTGGAACCGCAGGTCCTCGACCTCGAGGAGGAGCCGGCGCACCCGAACCTCTGCCTCGTCCACGTTCCGTGCGTCCACCGTTGCGGCGGGGAAACGCTGACGCGCGAGGTGGAGCAGGAAGGGGAACCCCTTGAGCGAGACGTCCGGGGGCTCGTCGAGACGGAGCTCGTTGCGCAGCCGCTCCGCGAGGGACCCCTCGACGACGAGCCGCGCGACGATATCGACCGCCACGCCGAGGACGACGAGGGTCGCGAAGACGATGACGAGGGCCTTGCCGGCTCCCCCGCGTGCCACGGTTCAGCCGCCCGCGACGTGCTCGGGCTGGATCCGAAGGATCAAGCGCTGGGCGCCCGGCGTCCGGCTGCCGAAGGGCTTGCCCGTGTACTTCCGGGAGAGCGCGTCGATGTGCTCGTCGGCCCCCTCCGCCGTGATGCCGACGACCCGGCCGCGCACGACCACCTCCTCTTCCACCAGGTCCTGGTCGCGCACGGAGATCGCGACCCGCGGGTCGCGCCGCACGTTGCGTTCCTTGAGGCGCCCAGCCGCCGTGTTCACGAGGATCTCGTCGCCGTCGACGTCCACCCACACGGGCGAGACGTGCGGCGAGCCGTCCGGCATGAGGGTGGCGAGGTGGCCGAAGTTCGGTCGCTCGAAGAAGCCGCGCTGTCGGTCGGTCAGGGTCGGGGGCATCGTCACCTCCAGGTCGGCGCCAACCTTACCCCGGCAGCGGCGGCAGGACGCCCTCGAGCCGGAGGAGGAACTCCTTGCGGTCCAGTCCCCCGGTGTAGCCGCCGAGGCCGCCTGCCGTGTGCAGGACCCGGTGGCAGGGCACGATGATCGGGATGGGGTTCGACCCGAGCGCGTTGCCGGCGGCGCGCGACCCTCGCGGACTGCCGGCGCGTGCGGCGACCTCCCGATAGGTGCTGACCTCGCCGAAGGGGATCCGCGCCGCGGCGCGCAGGACGCGTCGCGAGAAGCCGTTCGTGAGTGACCAGTCGAGATCGATGTCGAAGCGCCGCAGACGTCCGGCGAAGTAGCGCTCGAGCTGCCGGCGGGCCGGGTCGACGCGCCGGGGCACCCGCAGGATGCGCGGCGACAGGCGGCGGGCGACGTCGTCCAGCGCCTCCTCGCCGTATCCCACGCGCACCAGCCC